>CAZILE010000019.1:0-12542 GCA_964540045.1 uncultured Nitrososphaeria archaeon
ACGGGCCACAGGCTTAGCAGGCCTGCCCCCTACCAGGCTAGGGAACCGCCGCATTTACTCCGAAGTCAAGTTTTTTCACCGGTATGATTAAAGGTTTTCAGTATATTTCTATCAATGTTTTAAGCCTGTTGGCTAATGTTTTTAACCTGGCTTTTCACTGATCTCCCTAGGTCGGTGAATAGAGGGTGTCTAAACGCCCCTCGTTATCAAAGCTTGTCCTAGACGTTCTGAAACCACATGTTCCTGATTTAATTGATTTCTGTAAGGCTCTTTCGGCGGTTGACGGAGTTAGCCGGGTCTCCGCGGTGGTCGTCGAGGTTGATGTTGAGACGGACACGGTGAAGATTACAATTGAGGGAAATGGAATGGACTTCGAGAAGCTTAGGGGAAAAGTGAAGGAGATGGGGGCTGCGATCCACAGCGTGGATGAGGTTGTCTTTGAATAAAGGAGCGAGGTGATACTCAAGGGTGTTTAGGCTTCTAAGAAGCTCGTTGTCCAGAATATTCCGATACTCGGGGGCCGAAGAATACTCTAGGAGATACGCCGTAATGAACGCTTTCGACGGAGTTGTAACGATTCTGGGGATAATCTTAGGATCGACCTTGCTTGGGGAGGCGGGTGCGAGGAGTATAATTGCGGCCGGGATCGGAGCTCTGGTAGCCATGGGCATCTCGGGAGCGAGCGGGACCTACATGGCTGAGAAGGCCGAGCAGGAGCGGAGAATAAAGGAGATCGAGGAGGCGATGCTCACAAGGCTCGATAAATCAGTAATAACGGAAGCTAGGGCGATGGCCGCAGTGATCGCGGCCGTGATTGACGCGTTCTCAGCAGTCCTCGCAGGTCTTTTAGTCCTGCTCCCATACTTCGCATCGGCTTTGAACCTTCTCTCATCAGATCTTTCATTTTACCTCTCCTTGGAGCTCTCCCTTGGCCTGCTCTTCCTTCTGGGCTTGTTCTTGGGGCGGATCGCTAAGAGAAGCCTTATAGCCTCTGGCTTGAAGTCGCTCGCAATAGGGGTTGCGACGATCTTGCTCATCACCCTTCTAAATTTAATCCTTTAAGCTCTTCAGGCTTGTAAAGACCCTTTTCCGTGATAATGTATGTAATCAGCTCGGGCGGGGTTACGTCAAAGGCGGGATTCCAAACCTCGACCCCCTCAGGGGCTATTCTCCTACCCCCAACGTACAGGACTTCCTTGGGGTCTCTCTCCTCAATCACCACCTCTTCCAAGGTCTTCTCAAAATCTACGGTCGAGGTGGGCGCTGCGACGAGAAATGGTATGCCGTGAAACTTCGCGCAGATCGCGTGGCTTAAGGTTCCAATTTTGTTTATAACATGGCCTGTCCTTGCAAGTATTCGATCTGCTCCCACGATCACTTTATCTACCTCCCCCCGCCGCATCAAGAATGCGGCCATGTTATCCGTTATCAGCTTGACAGGGATGCCGTCCATCATCAGCTCCCACGTCGTGAGCCTCGCTCCCTGAAGTCTAGGTCTTGTTTCACAGGCGTAGACCATTATCTTCTTACCTTGAGAATAGGCGGTCCTGATCACTCCGAGGGCGGTTCCGTAGCCAGCAGTAGCAAGGGCTCCGGCATTACAATGGGTCAAAATTCGGTCGCCATCCCCGATCAGCCTGGCACCATGCTCGCCGATTTTCCTATTCACCTTCACATCTTCCTCAGCTATCTTAAGAGCCTCCTCAACGACTTTCCTCCTAATCTCATCCACGGAGCCAGATGATTCAGCAACCCTGATCACCCTATCCAGAGCCCAGAATAAGTTCACAGCGGTCGGCCTACTACTCCTTAAAACCTCGTAGCTCTGCTTAAGCATCTTCAGCAATCTATTCCTGTTTTTCACTTTGCAGTGATATGCTGTTAGTGCCAAGCCCATAGCCGCAGCGACTCCTATGGCCGGAGCCCCCCTTATCGCCATGTCCCTTATCGCCTTCGCGACTTGTCCAGCGTTCTTGAGGCGAAGATACCTAATCTTATGTGGTAGGAGCCTTTGATCGAGAATTTCGACAACTCCATCAACCCACCTAATCGTCCTCACCTCAGATTTCACGCACCTCCTCACCCCCTTATCTCAAGCTCTTCAGATCTATTTCCACAACCTTCCCGCTCTTCATGGAATCCAACATAGCCTCAGCGACCGCAATCGCCTTCAGCCCCTCCACCGCATCGGCCGCGGGCTTCATATTCTTTGAAATGCAGTCGAGGAAGTGCTGAAGCTCAAGCTTCAGCGGCTCCATCTGCTTTATTATTGGCTCGACGACCACGTCAGCCTTCTCGAGCGAAACCTCTTGAGTGAGGAATTTTATCGAGAGAACCCCATTGCTTCCGGTTATCTCCATCTCCCTTTTCTTCCTCGGGGTGAGCCAATTTGCCTCTATGAATGCCACCCTCGATTCGTCTTCAAATGTTAGGATTGACTGGACGTGGTCCTCGAGTCTATGTACTTGCCTCCCACCCCTAGCATAGACTTGTACAGGATCTTGCTTAAAGATGAATCTCGTCAAGTCTATGTCGTGAATCGCCGTGTCCTTGATCACTCCGACATCACCTATCCTCTCGGGCCACCGCCCAATTCTCCTACCATGAAGCATGATTATCTTCCCGATCTCTCCAGCATTGAGAAGCTCCACCGCTTTCATCACCGCCGGATTAAATCTCTCTATGAATCCGGTCATTACAATCCGATTGCTCGAGTTCATTGCGTCTACTATCCTAAGACATTCATCGACTGTAGATGCTAGGGGTTTCTCAACAAAGGTGTGCAGCCCTGCCTCCAAAGTCTTCACAGCGCAGTCAGCATGGCTAACCGATGGGGTACATATTGTCGCGGCGTCTAGATCCTCGCGGCTGAGCATCTCGTCCAGGTTGGTGTAGAATCGCTTAACCCCATACTTCTTAGCTGCAGCCTCCGCTTTACCAGCATCGACATCACATACCGCCTCGATTTTCGCTCCGAGTTCATTCAATACTCTTAAATGATTTCTACCCCAGAAACCAGTCCCGACAACGGCTATCTTAAAGTCCCTAGGCAACTCAGATCCGCTCTCTTTTGAAACTCTCCCATTCTTAAACTTCCTGTTTTCTAGATAGTAGAATTTTGTAGAGCCACAGCTTGGTGAGCTTGTACCATCCAGCGACCCATGCTCCAGCAATCAAAACCCCGATGACCACTCTTAGGGTGCCGATCAAAAGGTTCTCTGGAAATTCTAAAGTGTAGAGTATGGTAATTGACGCTATGTAGCTCACGAACAAGAAGCTTATCCAAACGATCGTGATGAGGAGTAAGATTGCGAGTATATTTCGAGTAAGCTTCACTCCCCTTTTCACCCCTCGATCAACAGTACGTCTGTTAGGAGCCCTAGGGCCGCTGCGAAAATGGAGATTAAAGTCATCGCGTAGACTGCTCTCCTCTCATCGACCTTCACCCCGGCGCAGATCATCCGGAGAAGAGTTATCGGCGAATCTCTCTCCTCAGAAGCCGTAAGAGCACCATCTTCGACCTCAAGAGGTCTCTTCTTAACATCCTTAGCCGACTTGAGCCCTCTAATCGAGAAGATGACGTACATCTCATTCATTATCTGAGGTATCAGCGCTATAATCGCCGCAATCTCTATGCTGCCTGCTATGGCGATCGAGGTGATTGCTGCTCCGAGGAAGAGGCTTCCCGAGTTCCCGATAAAGGTTCTTGCGGGATAAAGGTTGTATGGAAGCAGAGCCATGGAAGCTGAGAGAAATATTAATGCGATGATCATGAGAGGATAGTTTCCTCTTAGATAGAATATGATTACGCTCATGATGAAGAACGGTGCGGATGTTAGAATTGCTGAGCCGTTCAAGACATCGAGGCCGTTTACGGCGTTACAAACAACCGGGTAGGAGGCCATGACGAGAACGGGGTAAACCTTGTAAAGCCTGGTTCTCCCGAGAAATGGGACCACGGGTCTAGGAGAATATGCTTCAAGTAAGAGTATCGGCAGGGAGGCGAAGATTAAGAGAAGCGGCTTAAGCCTAGGATCGATCTCGCCTCTAAGATCCTCCACAAACCCGATAATCGATGCGATAATACAAGCCATTAAGATTGGGATGGAGATTTTCCAATCATGTAACCATATGCTTAGGGTAATTCCGAGAAATGATCCGAGTATGATCGCAAGTCCACCAGTCTTCGGGATAATAGGTCTGTGAGGCTTATGAACGTCTATCCCTTCTATCCCAAGCCTTCTGCCAAGTATGATCATGAGAGGAGTCAGTAGAAATGTTATCAAAGCGGCGGCTAAGACTTCGAGCATTCACCACTCAGGCCAAGCTACATAATAAAAACTTTCAGACGACCTTCTCGATCTGAATGCTCTTTAAAGAGCAAAAATGATTAAAATATCAGCTAAGATATTTGTGTGAGAATTGGTTCATAGGTTTTTCAGCACCTCACTAACATCATACATTCTTTTTCTCCTCCCATTACTCTTATCTCAAGTCGGGCAAATAGATCTCTACATCTCCCTAATAATACTGGGATTCTCGGCGATTCTGGCGGCCGTGATCTCCGGCCTGTTAACTCCGAGAGTCTATCCTTTTGCACCTCCACTAATAGGAAGCTTAGCGGCATTCGCCACAAACCATCTTCTAGGAGCATTTCTCACGATATCCCTACCCCTTTATTTTTCCTGGCAGTATCTCCTCGCCGTGATCCTCGCGTCCCTACTCGCGGCCGTAATAGGGAAAACTAAGAGAAAACCGTCACCGAGGGTCGAGGAGGTCGGCATGGTTGAGCGGCTTGAGGAAGCCGAATTGATCACCTGCCCGAGCTGTGGTCAGCAGATCCCCTCAGGTTCAATTTACTGCCCTCTATGCGGTGCGAGGATCGTTGAGGAGCGATGATGATAAAGCCTCTGGCCTTCGACAGCATGGGAACTCGAAGCATGTGCACTCTTATCGAGACCGGGGACGCGAAGATCGTGATCGATCCCGGAGCGGCTCTCGGACCAAGGCGCTATGGCCTAAAGCCCCATTTACTTGAATATGAAAGGCTGAAGGAGCATAAGCTACTGATCAAGAAGGAAGTGGAGAATGCTGACCTAATCCTGATAACTCATTATCATTACGACCACTTTCCAAGGCCGAGCGAGGACATAAGCTGGCTCAAGGGAAAGAGGGTTCTTCTGAAAGATCCCGAAAGGATGATAAACTTCAGCCAGAGGATGCGGGCGAGAATATTTCTCGAAAGGCTTAGGAGGCTTGGAGTGAAGCCGGAGCGGGCGGACTCGAGGCATCTGAGGATTGGGAGATGTAGAATAAGATTCTCGGAGCCGGTTGAGCATGGAAACGACTCGAGGCTCGGCTACGTTCTCCAAGTTCTGGTCGTTGATCGGGGAGAGAAGTTGATTCACTCCTCGGATGTGGAGGGATTCGTCTCGAAGGATCAGGCGAGGTTCATCTTGGACAATAAGCCTGACATCTTGATATGCGATGGCCCCATGACCTATATGCTCGGAGACAGGTTCAGCGAGGCGGATCTTAAAAGCTCCCTCAAAAATCTAACCGAATTCATCAGAAGAAAATTCCTCCAAGTCTTGATAATAGATCACCACCTCCTGAGGGACTTGGAATGGAGAAGTAGGGTGATGCCGCTTCTCGACTACGCTGAGGGCTGCGGGATAAAGGTTTACACGGCGGCAAGCTACGCGGGAAAGAAAGAAGATCTTCTAGAGGCAAATAGAAGGAAGCTTTACGAGGAATTCGGGGAAGATCTCCGAATATAGCTCTCAGCGAGGCCGGATAGGTGCCTTTAAGTTATCGGATGCCTAGGTTGATCTTGCCCTGGAAAGGCTGGGAGTCCATGTCGATCCTTGATGAGGAAACCGTTCTCGGAATGTTGGCTAAGCCCGTGGCGGCCGCGTTTAGGGAGAGGTTTAAGAATCTCACGGAGCCCCAGCTCGAAGCGATACCGAAGATCCTGGCCGGGAAGAACCTGCTGTTAATGGCTCCAACCGGAACCGGGAAGACTGAGGCAGCTCTACTCCCAATTCTTAGTCAGCTTCTCATAGAGGGAAGGACTCCTGGGATAAAGGTCCTATACATTACGCCGCTTCGAGCCTTGAACAGGGATCTTCTCGAGAGGATCGATTGGTGGGCGCAGAGGCTGGATTTCCGAACGGCGGTAAGGCATGGAGACACGGCGCAACGCGAGCGAAGGTTTCAGAGCCTTGAGCCCCCGGATCTCCTGATAACCACTCCTGAGACCCTACAGGTAATCTTAACTGGTAAAATTTTGAGAAACCATCTAAGAGCAGTCCGATGGGTCATTGTAGACGAGGTCCATGAGCTTGCGACCGATAAGCGGGGAGCACAGCTCGCGGTCGGTCTCGAGAGATTGAGAAAGATCGCCGGGAGAGAATTCCAGAGGATAGGGTTGTCGGCGACGGTTGGAGAACCTGAGCTCATCGCCAAGTTTCTGGTGGGAGCTGAGGGAAGCTGTGAGATAGTGAGGGTTCCGGTGGCGAGGAGCATGAGCTTCCAAGTGATCTACCCGGAGCCGACGGATGAGGACAAGGTTTTGGCCGAGAGCTTAGGAGTTTATCCTGATGTCGCGGCTAGGCTTAGAGCAATTAGATCTCTAATAAACTCCCATAATTCCACCCTGATCTTCACTAACACCAGGCCGCTCGCCGAGATTCTGACAAACAGGTTCCGGGTCTGGGATGAGCAGATGCAGATAGGAATTCACCACGGCTCTCTCTCAAAGACTATGCGCCTCTCAACCGAGGAGGCCTTAAAGACCGGAAAGCTTATCGGAATCGTCTGCACCTCTTCGCT
This sequence comes from uncultured Nitrososphaeria archaeon, assembly GCA_964540045.1. Classification (GTDB taxonomy): domain Archaea; phylum Thermoproteota; class Nitrososphaeria_A; order Caldarchaeales; family Wolframiiraptoraceae; genus Wolframiiraptor. The sequence goes on from CAZILE010000019.1 coordinate 6,835, forward strand.
CGAACTCGGGATAGATGTCGGCAGAATAGACCTTTGCATTCAGTATAATTCCCCGAGAGAGGTTACTAGACTCATCCAAAGGGTTGGAAGAAGCGGCCACGCGATAGGACGGACGGCGAAAGGAGTGATAATAGCGATAGACTCGGACGACGTTCTTGAATCGATGGTCATCGCAAGGAGGGCTAAGCTTGAACAGCTGGAGAAACCTGAGATACCCATGAAATGCTATGATGCTCTAATGCACCAGGTCGCAGGCTTGCTGATAGAGTATGGGAGAATGAGCTTGGAGGATGCTCTAGCTCTCTTTAGAAAAGCCTACAACTTCAAAGACTTAACATTAGAGGAGCTCAAGGCAGTGATCGAGCACATGAGAAACCTTGGAATCGCGGATCTTCGAGACGGCCAGATAGTTAAGCCTCGGAATACAAGGGAGCTCTATGAATACTACTTCAACAACCTCTCAATGATCCCTGAGGAGAGACAGTATATTGTGGTGAACGAGGTGGATAATGAGCCTGTTGGGATACTTGATGAAGAGTTTGTCGCGGAGTATGGTGAGCCTGGGACGAGATTCATCTTGGTGGGCAAGGCTTGGGAGATTCACCACCTGAGCGGAGACAGGATCTATGTCGCATCGCTGACTGATTACGAAGGAGCTATCCCAAGCTGGGTTGGGGAGGAGATCCCGGTTCCTTACGAGGTCGCGATGGAGACTGGAGCGCTTAGAAGAGAGTATCGGGATAGGGTTCTGAGAGGAGAGCCAAGGGAGGAAGTTGCGAGGGACATCGCGAGCAGATACGATGTGGATGAGAAGACGGTTCTCAGAGCTTTCAGGGAGATTGAGGAGCATCTCAGGCGCGGGATCCCGATTCCGACGGATCAAGAGATCTTGATCGAGGAGGCCGGCCAGCATGTCGTTTTACACGTTCACGGAGGCTTGAAAGCGAACAGGACTATTCAGAAATTGATAAGCTATCACATCTCCGAAAAGCTTGGAACGCCGATAAGGGGGCAGCAGGACCCATATCGGATAACCTTTAGGTCAAGTCAGATCTCCGCTGATCTCGTCTTAAACGCGATTAAAGAAGTTCTCGAAAACTTCGATGAAACTCTCAAGAGAGCGATTGAGAACTCTACTCTCTTTAAGCGAAGGTTAGTTCATGTCGCCAGGAAGATGGGGGTAATAAGGTATGAGGCAAGCTTAACTGATATTAACTTGAACCAGCTCGCCGAAGCCCTGAAGGATACTCCTGTCTACTGGGAGACAATGAATTACACACTCTTCCATGATTTCGACGCGGAGAGGGCGAGGGAAGTTCTTGAACGGATCATGATCGGTAAGCTGAAGGTTAATCTTTGGCGTTCTCCGAGCGGGGAACCCTCACCGATCGCGAGGTTAACTTTGGGCAGGTTTGAGAGCGAGGGCGAGGTCTCAACCCCGGAGAGGATGAAGAGAGTTATCTTGACGGCTGTAAGGGGGAGGCTTCTAGGAGAGCCTTGGCTCGCGGTCTGCGTCGAATGCTATGAATACTATAATCAGATTATAGTTAAAGATCTTCCGGAGGAGCCGAGGTGCCCGGTCTGCGGATCAAAGATGATAGGTTTAACCAAGCACTCGGGAGAGGAGGTTTTAGGTCTCATAGCTAGGAGGGGTAAGCCGATAAACAGAAAGGAGCGGAGGATAATCGCTGAGCTGAAGAGGAACGCAGTTCTAGTGTCAAAGTATGGTAGGGCGGCAGCAATAGCGTTATCGGCCAGAGGCTTAACGCTTAAGGATGTAACTAAGGTTTTAGCGGAAGAGCCCAGTGAGAGCATGAGATTAATCGAGCTTCTAATAGAGGCCGAGAAGAAAGCTCTTCAAAGAAAGCTTGAGCGAAGTCATTAAAGTCTTTCACGGCTCATAAAGCTTAACATGCTATAATCCGCTTAGAGAACCGCGTGAAAGCATATCCCGAAATTGTAAGCGCTCTTCGCCACGGATATGACAAAGCTTTTGTTCGCTCCTTGCATATTGTTTGGACAAGGAAGGGGTCAATGTTGGGGTGGTTTTGTCTTAAGTAGTTCGCTTGCCACGAGGTAGGCCGTATATGTGTTCCTCGATTCCGCCTCCAGCAACTCATTAAGCTTTCGAGATAGTCTCTTCGGAATATTTCTTATGAACGATATTCGGGGGATTCTCCGCGCCTCTTCCTCCAGCAGGTAGATTAGATCCTGTAACTTGGTCTTCTTCTCCAATCCCATCAGCTCTTCCATAAGCTCTAGGGATAAAGGTCTGCCGAACACTCGTGATACTAGATCCCTGACTTCGATAAGCCTATCTGAGGCTCTTAATCCATCTAGGATTGCTTTAAGAGACGTTAGTCCTGAGGATTCAAGAGCTTGAATTGTTGTTGGAAAGTCGTAGACTAGGAGGCTGAATCCTTGATCGACCAACGAGCTTAGGAACGTGATTATATTAGAGTAGGCTTGATCTGGTTGACCGAGCTCCATGAATCCTATGGACGTTAAGTTATTTTCTCCATTATATATCGAGATACCGTATATCCCGCTTCTCAGATCTTTCCTCATTATCAGGGATGCCGCCGAGATCGATGTAAGCTTAAGAAATTTAGAGGGCTTCGGAACGGAGATCTTCTTTCCAGCAAGCTCTATCTGAAGCCTTTCTTTCAGGATGAGGTAGTTTAGAATATTTAGAGTCTGCTTCTTCACGAGATCCCAGTCAAGCTTAAGTGAGATGAAGCTCGAGTAGGCGATCTCATCCACCTCCTCCAGGAACACCTCGTCTATCTCATCTGGAGAATATCTATCGATCTTATCCGCAAGATCTTGCCAGTCAATTCTCGTCAGTATTCCCGCGCTTTCGGTCTCATGCATTCCGATGACTTTTCTCTCTCCCATGATCATCACATCGTATTTTATGGTGTCGAAGGCAATTCCGAGTATTCTTCTGAGAGCTATGACTAGGAATGCGAGGCCGAGTCTTAGAAGCTGGGGATCTTCCCTTGGATCAACCTCGAAGCTTATTCCATAGGTGTAGTCGCTATACATGCCGTTGGTTGGGGTTGGGACCTCTATTGTTCTGCTCTCCCTGATGGTCAGCGTCCTATCCCCTATTACCTTCACAAACCTCCTGTCCGAGAGGATTCTCCAGATCACCCTGTTAGGTATCTTGGTGTAGAGGCCGAAACCCCCGCTCGGAGCGTGAACGACGCACCTGACGTCCGTGTGAATCTTTCCCGAGAAGTAGTCTCTCCTCAGATCCGGCCGCTCACCCCATCTCCGCTTAGACCTCTCATACTCTTCAAGAGCATATGCCAACGAGTCATGTCTCCTCAAGACCCCCTCGCTCAGATCCTCGACATAAACCGCTGTAACAGTTCTCGATGTCTTTCCTCCAAGCTTATGCTCGACGACCACCCCATCACTGCTATAATCTATGCACCCCCTCTGGAATTTCTCGACCAAGTCCACGTGGGAGATATCTTCAAGATACTCCTGCTCGCCAAGTCTCGAGATCCTTATCCGCTTTATCCCGAAAGCTGGAGCGAACTCGTAAAAGTTCATTTTCATCCAGGTCATCTTTCCCCTTCTTGTGAGTTCACCATCCGATTCTAAGCCTAGGCTTCTGAGAAATTCGAGTTCGTCCTTCCTGATCTCCTTCCTTAAGATGGGTGAGAGATACTTGAATAGAGCTTCGAAGAGCTTTCCATAGAGATTGTCAGAATTCACGATCACCTTCTCCTGCGGAAGCTCCATCCACCCCTTAAAGGCTTCAACACCTCGAGCTAGAAGCTCCCTGTCCCATATCCCCTGCGGTATGACTATGGTCTCGGTCTCACCTATCTCAAGTCTCCTGCCTTTTCTCCCCTCGCGTTGCTTGAACTCTCGAAGTGAGTCCGGGAGCCCTACGTGAACGATTCTTTTAACGAGTCCGATGTCTATTCCCTGGCTCAGGGTCCGCGGGGAGACCAGAACCTTAACCTCACCCTTCCTCGCCTTCTCCTCTATCTCCTCCCTCCATCTCTTCGATAAGAGGTGGTGGTGGGATGCTATTCCTCCCTGAGTTTTAAGCCTGAAGCTCGTTCTCTTCGCGATCTCCTCAGCCCTCGCTATATTCCTTGTGAATACTATTGTAACCCCGTTATCCTCAAGATAGTTCTCTAAGATCTCGGCGATATCTATAGATGCCTCTGGAACCTCGACGCCGAGACCGCGAGCTGCCTCGATTACTTTGAAATATTCTTTCTTGAATTCTTGGAAGTCTGTCAAAGCCCTCTTCACATCCTCTCCTAGCTCATCCATCTTATCCCGCATCCTCTCCCTAACTCTCTCCCAGACGGCCTTCAGGTTCTTGCCTAGAATCACGTAAACCAGGTTCCTCGGATGGAAGGGCTTACCATCAACTATCGAGGTAGGCTTCCGGTTTATCGAGGTGAGATATTCCGCAACTTCCTTAGGGTTTGCGAGAGCGGCAGTCATGAAGGCTAATTGAATATTAGGATTCACGATCTTCGTGATTAGCTTTATCATACTGAAGAGCAGGGCTATTGAGCGGGGGCCATAAAAGTCGAAATCATCAATGACGAGCAGTCCAGCCTTCTCTAGGAAAGGCTTTAGAAGCGATGCCTTTCCAGTCCCAATTCTCTTAAGCTCGTTTAGGAGGAATGCGGGGTTTGTTATCACGATCTGAGACTCGGCGAGTTCGGTTCTCAGTCCTCTGTAGCCCATCTGCTTGACGAGCTCATCCCGTTTAACAGCATCTAGGGCCATCACTTTAAAGCCTAGAGTGGAACCGTATTCTCGAAGTCTGTTGAGTTGATCGTTTGCAAGAGCTAGGGTGGGATATACCGCCAGGGTCTTCACTCCATCTAGAGCGGATCTCAAGAACCATGCCTCGGTCTTCCCTGAACCAGTTCCGGACTTTAAGACCAGGTTTTCACCTCTTCTTAAAGCCTCGAGCGCTCTAATCTGATGAACGTAAAGCCTCTGTCCCGCGATCCTCGCGCAAAGAGGCGAGCTTGAGTCCTTAAGCTCGGGAACTAGATCCATGAACCTTAGATCTGAGAAATCTGGAAGCTCCGGCGGAATCTCGAAGGAGAAGTAGTCGTAGCCGAGCTTCGAGAGGATCTCAGCTGATCTCATTAACCAAAATAAAAGTCTACAGGAAGCCCTATAAACCCTTTAGCCTGAGCCAGCCTTCTAAACGCTTAAAGCGTGGGGAGAGATGTTTTCACCGAACGTATGTCATCGAAGAGGCTTGAGCGGTCTGTGAAGGATAGGGTTCTTGCAGGAGTGGTCGGCGGTCTCGGAGAGTATCTCGCGGTCGACGCAAACCTGCTTAGGATCGTGGCAGCGGTCCTATTCATAGTCTCCCCACTCTTCATCCTCATCCTTTACTTGCTCGCGGTCCTATTGATCCCGAAGGCCGGTGAAGAGAAGCCTCTCGCCTCAAGGTTTGACATAGCTCAGCATGCGCCGCTCCTAGTAGGCTTCATCTTGGTGATAATTGGAGCCGCGCTACTCGGATCATCGGCAATATCTTCAATATTATGGATCCTCACCCCACATGGAATTCTAGCAGCAATTCAGGCCGCGGTCGCAGGGGTTTTGATAATAGTTGGCTTATTGATAATGGTCCCATCGCTTAGAAAAGTTTGATAGGAAAAATAAGAGGTGAATGTAGTTTGACTTGCTTCAGCCCCCAGGTG
>CAZILE010000020.1:0-12339 GCA_964540045.1 uncultured Nitrososphaeria archaeon
CCTTTGGAACAATCTCCCTCAGCTCCTCGAGAACCCCCGGCTTAATTATCAGCCTCTCGTTCTCTATCAAGCCCGGCCCATCATAAAACCTCGGCTTCATCCCGTACTTTCTCTTCACTCCCTCTGATCCTATGTATAACTCACTGAATAAGGTCGTTAGCATTCCTGAAGCATAGGGCGTGATCGGCCCGATCAATTGCTTAAGCTCATTTAGCTGTTGAAGGACTCCGAGGCTTCTCGCTTTCTTCTCTATTAGCTCTTCAAGCTGACCTGGAGACACGTAATCTCCTAGCCTCTCAACCCCCTCGAATATGATCCATCTTAAGGAATTCCTTACAAAACTTGGCCTGCTCTCTCCCCTTACGATCAAGCTCATATAGTATTTCAAGTCAATTGAATCCAACGTATTCCTCCTGAGCTTAACGTCCCCAGCGCCTGTGAAGATCGCTTGAAGTAAAGTGGATGTTATGTTTCTAACGTTGTTGAAGCCTCCTAACATCTTGAGAAGCTGGAAAGCCTCATCAAAGTCGTCCCCCAGCCTACACTCAATCCCGTAAAGCTCGACTAGATATATCGTTATTATGAGCTTTCCGATAAGCTGAAAGGAACTTGAGACGTCAACTAGGGTTCCATCGCAGTCGAAGATTATGGCCTCCGCCTCGCTTAGATAGTTCAGCTTATCCTCTAAGACCAGAACGCCTCCATCTGATATCTTATAGCTCACTGGAGATCACCGACTTCCTTCGCCTCCATGAGAAAGCTCAGGTTTAGTTCCATCGCCGAGGTGGGCATAGTTATCCTCCACTCGGTCAGCACTTCCGGATGAATCTCGCCGAAAAACCCGATTGATCTATTCTTCCATATTATCTCGGCCGCCCGTCCCTCAATGAACGGCATGGAATTCAAAGCCCTCAAGCTCCAACCGTCCACCATTAGGTTTTTCATCAACTCCTCGACAACGGACTTAATTTCAGAATACGATGCCTCCGAATGTGAAGACACCGCGGCTAATCTTAGCTTCCTGACGGCCTTCTCCGGCCTCGAAGGATCGGGATGAACCGCATCACCTATTTCGAAGATCCGCTGCGGGTAGAGGTTTCTAACGTTCAACGAGAGATTCTTCATAAGACTTGGCAGAATCCAGGTTCTGAGGATGGAGTATTCGAGAGAGACGGGATTCTTCAACCTTATGTGAAGGTGAGGTTTAACCCTCATCTTACGATACTCGTCCTCAACGTTCGTCAGGGTGAAGTTCATAACCTCCGTGAACCCGAGGCCGATCATTATCTCCCTCACTAGATCTTCTAAAACCGTATCCACGTGAAGGCTGCCGTATGCTAATACTTGAGGCTGTGTCGGCCCTAAGTTCTCGTAGCCCAACCCCATCGCCACATCCTCGACAAGATCCACCTCATGCATTATGTCAACCCTGTAGGGAGGGGGAGAAATGCTCATTATCTCTCCCCTGAGCTTTACGTCATGTCTCATCCTTCTCAACGCCCTGACCATTTTCCTAGATGGAAGGTTTAGACCTAAGACTTCGTTCACGTAATTGCGTTTAAGCCTCCACTTCCTAGCCTTATAGCTCGGCGTAGATATCACTCGATCCGGGTATCTAATCCTGACGCGCTCCACCCTCCCACCCATATCTATCAGGGTGGTTGTCAGGATGTTTATCGTGTTCATAACGGCGTCGAAGTCTGTTCCGGTTACATCTATGAATAAATCGCTAGTTCTCTCGCTTAGCTCGGTTAGCCTCGAGTTTATTATGGGTGGGAAAGAGAGAACCCGATTTAGAGAATCGACTATCAGCGGGTAGTAAGGCTTCCCACGGAGAATATGCGCGTACTTTACTCCCTTCTCATGCTTTTCGAGAACCTCGTCTAGGGTCATCGGAGAATAACCACCCAGGGGTATGAATTTATACTCGTCTCCTCTCGCCGCCACATATCTGAACGGAGGTTTCACGGCACCGTAGTCATGAAGCCCTATCGCCACCTTCCTCCTGTCCCTGCCGAGGATCCAGTGAAGATCCTCCTGCATGGCTATGAGCTCCTCAAGCTCCTCTAAACCGAGACTGAGACCCCTAACGATCGCGGCGGCGACATATGGTCTGACTTCCCTAAGTCTTGGATCGACTTCCAGATATGTTTTAGCGGGCTGAAGCTGGTATCGTGGTGCACCGACCTCTATTCCAAGAAGCCCTCTAGCCGCTCTTGCTATCCCCACGGGGCTCGAGTAATCGGGTCGATTCGGGTTATACTCTATTCGGAAACGATCTTCCTCGAGATCCTCAACGTCGAGTCCAAGGTTATGTAAGAGATCTAGGAGATCCTCATCGCTAAGTTTCCTGCCTAAGAGATCCCAGAAGCGCTCTTTCCTTATTGCGAGAGCAGGCATTACTATTCTTCGCCTGAGAACTCCATTAAATGAATGTTTCTACCTTTCATGAAGTTTATTAAATGCTTTCAGCAGTTCAAATTCTTGATGCCGGAAGATTGGGAGCTTGAGAGGCTCAAGCATAAGAAGCTTCGAGAACTTATGAGAGGAACTAAGCCTGAGGAGAAGCTTGGCGAGCCAGTCCCTCTAAATGAGGAGGATTTCGATGAGTTCGTGAAAAAGCACAGGATCGTCCTAGTGGATTTCTGGGCTTCTTGGTGTGGGCCATGTATGATGATCGCGCCGATAATAGAGGAGCTTGCGAGGGAGTATTCCGGGAAGGTCGTCTTCGCGAAGGTCGATGTGGACAGGAATAGGAGGCTTGCGATGAAGTTCGGGATAATGAGCATACCGACCCTTATTCTATTCAAAGATGGAAGACCTGTCGACATGATTATAGGGGCTCAGCCTAAGCCCGCGATAGAGGAAGTGATTAGCCGGCATCTCTAGCGATCCCTCTTTATAGGGGCTATCTGCCTTAAAATTGGCGGAAATTGAGCCTTGCGGCCGAGGTAACTCAGATTCTAGCGGCCTTAGGCATGTCTTGGGTTAGAATGTCAATAGCCCTAATTTTCTCGATTTTATTCTCACTATGCGTCGGGATCCCAGCGGCGGTGAACAAGCTGGCCGAGAAGGTTATAGTCCCAGCCCTCGACGTCCTTCAGTCGATTCCTATCCTCAGCTTCTTCCCCATAGCCCTCTATACCTTCATACTAATCCACCCGATAATTGGACCTGAGCTGGCGGCAATCTTCCTGATTTTCACAAGCCAGGCATGGAACATCGCATTCGGAGTCTATGAAGGAGTCAGACTCATCCCGCCTGAGATTCTAGAGGTCTCTGATAGCTTGGGTTTTGGAAGGTGGAGGAGAATAATCAGTTTGTATATTCCAGCTGCATCTCCCAAGATAGCGAATAACCTTCCTCCGTCTTGGGCTAATGGCCTATACTTTCTAGTGGCCTGTGAGATGATAACAGTAGGCGAATCAAAATGGAGGCTCTTCGGAATAGGGACCTTGTCAACAAGCTACATCCTAGCCGGAAGAGCTATCGAGTTCGTGATAAGCTTAGCAGCTCTCATGGCCGCGATAATCCTCATGAATCTACTGATCTTCATTCCGCTAATGAGGCTTGGAGAGAGATATAAGTTCGAGGAGAGAGCAGGAGAGGTACCGCGGGTATGGATTGAGAAAGTATCGAGGCGCCTATCCAGAGTTATTAGACGAGCCGCCCCGAAAGCTAGCCTTAGGACGCCGGAGATTAGGTTTACATCCAAACTTTGGAAAATTTCGTCGATCTTGGCGCTCGCTGTTATCTTCCTGCTGTTCGGCTATTACATGTCCGACAAGCTCTCAGCGACCTCGTATAGGTGGGTTTACGATTTCTTAGATGGGTTCGCTAGACTGGGGATCATTGACCCACTTACAATGATAGGGTTCTCGCTCATGCGGGTCTTCCTCGCGATTATCATCGCCCTTATCTGGACGATACCCGTAGCGATCTTAATCTATGAGAAGAGAGTTTTGGAAAGAATTCTAATACCATCTTTCCAAGTCATCGCATCCTTTCCGGCGACGATAATGCTTCCCCTTATTGCGAAGCTCATAATAGACTTGAAGCTCCCGCTAGAGCTTGGCGCCCTTCTTATGATCCTGCTCGGAACTCAGTGGTATCTTCTCTTCTTCCTAGTTGATGGTTTAAAGAGCATACCTTTCGATGAAGAAGAAGTTTGTAGAGCTCTCGGAATAGGCGGGTTCAGCAAGTTTAAGCATCTTTATCTTCCCAGAATGCTTCCTTCCTTGATAATGGGATGCTTGGTTGCGATGGGTGGTGGATGGAACACTTTAGTGGTCGCTGAGCGGATAATATTCCAAGGTTTCGTCTGGGACGTTGGAAATCCCGGGATAGGTAGAATGCTGAGCATAGCGGTCTCGGCAGGAGATATACCTCTCTTAATAGCCTCCACCCTATGGATGGCGGGCTTCATCGTGATTCTAAATAGGTTCTTTTGGAGAAGGCTCTACGAAAAGGCGGCGGAAATGGTTGGTGCTGCGCGATGAGCGGGGGTGAGGTAGAGAGGATAGAGGAAGCAATATTGGAGCTAAGGAGCGTAAGGTTCGGATATAGGATGAGGGGCGGTGAGAAGCTTCAGGTCTTCGATGGTCTCTCGCTGAGCGTTAGGTATGCGGAGTTTTTAGGGATAGCTGGGCCGAGCGGCTGTGGAAAAAGCACTCTGGTAAGGATAATGGCAGGACTCTTAAAACCGGAGAACGGTGAAGTTTTATTCAGGGGCAAGCCTCTGGAAAAGCCTACTCCTAGGATAGCGGTGATGTTTCAGAGCCCGGCCCTTTTCCCATGGTACACGGTTCTTGAGAACGTGATGCTCGCCCTAATTCACGAGAAGGAGCTTAAAGAGGAGGAGAAGGTTGAGAGGGCGAAGGTCTTCTTAGACATGGTTGGGCTGATAGGATTTGAGTCGGCTTATCCCGCTGAGCTCAGCGGGGGCATGAAAGCTAGAGTTGCTTTGGCCCGAGCGCTCGTGTCTCAGCCTGATCTGCTGTTAATGGATGAGCCCTTTAGCAACCTAGACCCCTTAACCGCTATATCCTTGAGAAGGGAAATTGAGTCTATGTGGCAGAATCAGAGCCTGCCACCTAGCTCAGTCGTTATGGTAAGCCATGATGTGGAGGAACTCGTAGAGCTGTGTGATAGGATAATCGTTCTGACGAGAAGACCCGTGAGAATAGCAGGAGTAATTGAGGTGGATTTAGAGAGGCCGAGATCTCGAAGAAGCTCGAAGTTCTACAGATACGTGGACAGGATCTACACACTTCTTAGCTAAGCTTCTTCACCTTGAACTTCTTTTCCTCACCATCATAGTCTACAAGCTCGGTAAAGAGCAGCCACTCCAAGAACATGTGATGTATCTCCTCAGGGTTTCTATATTCTTCGCTGAGATCCCTTATCTTGGAAAGATCCTCAAAAAGCTCCTCGGCCGTAAACTCGTCTCTAGACTTTATCAGCTTAAATAAGGTGGCAAATGGTTCGACGTTCTTGAGAGCGCTTCTTAAAATCAGCTTTTTATCGCTTGATCTCGCTTTGACGAACCGCCTCCCGAGGTCGGTTAAGAAGACATCTCCATTCTCGACTCTGAGCAGTCCAAGAGCCTCCGCAACCTCCACCACGGGCAGTAGGTCATCGACATCGCTCTGAAGGTTGATGGCTATTCTCGCTAGATCAGCCTTGTCTCCATGATCCGATATGACATCCATAATGCCCATTATCATCTCGGGCGTAACCGAGGAAGAGATCTTGGGACGTTTACTCATCTACCACCTTCCTAGATTAAAGGAAGAGAATCCATGGGATAAATATTTTCTCAGAAAGGTCTCATTCACCCAACGAGGCTCAGAACTTTAGAGCACACCTGTTCGAGGGAGTTCAGTTTTTCGGCAAGCCGCCGGTATTCCTCAGCTTTCTTGCGGAAAGATCCGTCTGATAGAACCATTTTAACAGCCTCTTTTAAAGATTCGATGGATAGTTGAGCCTGATCTAGTATTATTCCGGCACCCGTCTCCGAGACAGAGCTCGCATTTCCAAGCTGCTCACCATGAGCCGGGATCGGAATCATCACTAAAGGCTTTCCGCATGCTAAGGCTTTCGCCAAGGTCGTCTGGCCAGCTCTGCAGATCACCACGTCGGCGACCTCGAAGAGCTCAAGGGGATTTTCCACCCATCGATAAGCCTTGACGCGCCTTATCACGTGCTCCAGCTCATCTCCTCCCAGGGTCGCAACGACCTGATACTCCGCTCCGAGTTCTTCGAGCATGGGGAGGATTGTGAGTGTTAAGACCTTCCGCTCATGGCTTGGGCCGCTCGCATGATAGAGTATTATTGGATTACCATTGGGGTCAAGCCCATACTTCTCGTAGAGAAGTTTTTTGGAGTGATTCGCCTCTTCGTTCTCCATTATGGGGCCTATGAAGGATGTCTTGTCTAAAAGCTTCTCGGGGATCACTAAGTTCTGCTTGGAGATCGTGTAGGGCGGAGGATAGTCTGCTATCAGGATCTCGTCGCTTAGAGACCAGATCTGGCCCGGAGCCTGAGCCATCGCCTCGACTAGCTCGATAAGCCTTCTATACCTCGGATATTCAATCCTTATGTTAAACTGATTTAGGATCGTGAGAACGGGCTTCCCCGAAAGCTTGCCCGCGAAAATAGTTGATGCTCTGGAGTCGGACAGAATCAGGTCCGCGTCCTCGATGTAGTTAAGCTCGCATGATACCTGCTCCAGAAACTTGACCGGTAGGAGGATGTTCTGATAAATCGTCATCTTTATGCTAACCTTCCCCTCCGGGAGAACTCCATAGGATAGCGGAGGCGCAGGCTTTGCATCAATTCCGAGAGACTTTAGGTATCTTAGGCCATCGCCATAAGAGGAGGCTGAGATCTTCCAACCCCTCTTAGCGAACTCTTTCATCAGGATTGCTGATCTCGAGGCATGCCCGTAGCCTATCCCGCATACACCGAAATGTATCTTGAGGCTCATATCTCCCTTTCCGGCTACTATCCCTTCAGCTTCTTTTCAACAACTTTTCCTCCTGGAGACTCTTCCTCAAATATCTGGGCCGTGAACCTGTAAATTCTCATTTTCCCGGTAAGCCAGTAAGTGGATGGAAGACCAGCCTTCAAGCATAAATGCATGAGATATTCCTCAGGAGACCAGCCGTACTCGACCGGAACTTGAGGGAGGAGAAGGCCGCCGAAACCTCCAGCCTCTATTATCAGCCCGTCCACCCCGATCTTTATCCTGTTTGGCAGCTCCTTGGGGTCGGAGAAGCTTATCTCCTCAGGCGGGGTTAATGCGCTAACCTCGACAACTATCTTTGACAGCTCGTCTGGAGAGACTGAGATGAATCTCGGGTCTTCTGTTGCGGAGGCTATTGCAGCTCTCATAGTTGCTTCGAGAAGAGGGTACTCCGGCAATGGAATCCCAATACATCCTCTAAGCTCTCGCTCCGGATATCTGTAAAGGGTTACAAATACCCCTTGCCTTCTTCTAAGCTTTTCAGGAGCGTCCTGCGGCGGGGTGGGCGTCTTTCCGGAGAGATGGACCTCTATCGTTCTTCTAGCGAGCTTAACGAGATAAGCTCCCTCTCTCAGGCTCAGCTGCTCCATTTCGGCATGATAGCCTTCCTCACGATATTTAAGATCTATTGCCTAATTTTTGCCGATTTGTCCACTATTATCAAGCAGGCTCTTAAGCTTCCTGCGAGCAGCTTCAAGCGTCCTACTTATATTTCTCCAGTGGGAACCCTTCCAGTACTTCTTGCCGCAGCCTGGACATATCCACTCCTCCTTATCGGAGTGAGCCATGAACGTCAGCTGATGATTACATACAGGGCATCTAGTTGAGCTTGGATCGAAGCTTAGGCTTAACTTGAGCCTGAACGCGATTTGAGCCAAAATAGTAGGGACGTCATTTTCCTTTAAGAGAAGGACTTTCAGACCCCTTCTTATGGCCGCCGCAGCAAGACCCCTGTCCATGGTCAATATAGTTCTTCCATCCCTCTCGGCGAATTCGATTATCTCCCGATCATCTCCCTCCCAGTATATTGAGTCATAACCCAAGATCCTGAGCCAAGTAACTATGTTTTTGAGCATCGCATCAACAACTAACTTATGAGACCTTTCGGAGAGCGTAAAGCCACACCGTCCGATGCCACAGCTACTGCACGGCTCCTTTTAGACCTTCATGCGAGCTAGATCAGAGAGATTATCCGCCTCAGATGGGAAAGATCCGGTATTATCGCTAAACCTGCTTCCTTTACTAGCTTAGGATCTTTCATATCTCTTCGGATCAAGACGGCTTTCATTCCAGAGGATAGAGCACCGCCAACATCCTCCAAAACGCTATCCCCGACGTGAATTGCATCCTCTACCTTAACCCCGCATGCTTCGCATGCCATTAAAAATATTCTTCTATCCGGCTTCGACACTCCAACTTCGTCGGCGTAAAGTTGAGCTTCGAAAAGCTTGGAGACTCCGGCTCTTTCTAAGACGCCTCTAGTAAGGCTTCCCGGCCAGTAAAGCACATTACTTACCACCGCTAGGTGAAAGCTCTTCGAAAGATCTTTCAACACCTCTACAACTTCAGGATAGAGAACTTCCTCCGCATCAAGGGCTTCGAATGATTCAGACACAGCTTCCTTAACAAGCTTCAAAGAAATCTTTAGCTTCTTGGCAAGATTACTTTGAGCCACTTGAAGAAGGTCCGAGTCCTTGACCTCTCTTAAGATCCACCCCATCCTGACCTCCTCGTACACCATTATCATCAGTTTGCATACTGTTTCTGAGCTCAGCCCCGACCGCTCACCTAACCTTTCAGAAATAGCCTTGCTTATCAAATCTAATCTTAACAAAGTGTTCCATGCATCAAAGGAGATCAGCTTGAATGCGGATCGCATTACCGATGAATATCCTGAGGAATTCAAATACATTATTCCAATCATTAGTTGGGTTGGAAGATTATCTCTCTTCCCTACCCCTTCTTATGAGTTCGAGCCTACAGTCCTCACATAGATATTGTCCATCGACGTTAAGGAGCATGTCAGACCATTCACCGCAGCTGTCGCAATATCCTTCTAAATAGCCCTCAGTTCTCGGGAACGGAAGCCCCATTATCCTCATGTTTTCCTTCACTATCTCAAGGATCTCTGGAGTTACCTGAAGAATGTCCTTAACGCTTATCAATCCGCTCAGTCTGTTCTTATAAACGACAGCGAGCCTGCTTATCCCAAGCTTGCTCATCTTCCTTACGGCGTCTTCGATCTTAGCTTCAGGCTCAATTGTCTGGAGAGGTGTACTCATTATATCCTTAGCCCTAATCTCGCTAGGCTTAGCGTTCTTCGCGATAACCTTCTCCACTAGATCGGTCTTAGTAATTATCCCTAATGGAGAGCCGTTCTTAGAAGTTACAATTATCGCTCCGACTCTATACTTCATCATCTTCCTAGCAACTGCCTCGGCGGTCTCATCTTCTCTGCTTTCGATGACGGGACTCGACATCACCTCGCGAACGAGAACCTCATCGGTTATCCTCAAGCCTACCTCACTGCTCGCATAAGGAATCATCTAACCACCGTTTAAAGCTTTAGACGCCCTCAGCAGCCTTATTTTATAATATCGAGTGTCAGCGGCCACATTTCTTATCACAATTGAATCTCATATAATTCCTACGGCCATGAGAAACTGTGCTGTTTGATAAGTCATGAGTTCTCAGGCTATTCTTCGCGATCCATCTAAAGCTTCTCTTTCCGCATCACAGCATACCAAAGTGCCTAAGAATTTGCCTTAAGATCGTTTCCTAATCTTTAGAAATAGATGAGATATTAATCATTATTAGATTAAGGCGCATAAGCCAAGGCCGTCTCATAGGCTGTTAACAAGTTTTGCCGTGGAACCTCAGCTTGAATATTGTGCGCTGGCGAGAATATGTAACCTGGATAATATGTTCTAATAACATCGATTATCTCCGCTCTGACTTCTTTTGGAGTACTCTTGGTGGCACGTACTGTATATCCACCCTTCGACTTACGTGGGGGAGAGGAAAGATCCACTTTTAATCTTGATAGTGCATTTGCCGCAAATCCCTTCCCCCACATATATTGTCTACTACTATCTCGTTTTTAAGAAGGTTCTCAAGTAAGCTAAGGTTCTCGTTAACTAATATCTGAATCTCCTTTCCTGCGAATGTATTTTTCATTTTAAGTCTAGAAGTTTGGCGGTTTCACCTGGTTTCAGTGGTTAAAGGAGGGCTTTAATTTATGAACTCCCTTACTCTCAATATTTTTCAGTTTTTCAAACCAAGCTCTTTATCCAAGCATTGAGAGCTTCTGAGCAGTGAAAGACCTTCCTATCCTACTTACTATGGTATTTACAGTCGGCCGATTCTTACTCAATAAGTTTACCTCTTCTATATGGTATGAGCTCTATTATTAACTGCTTCAAATCTCTCAGCCTCCTAGAGTCGAGTTCAAAATCCTTAAAGATGCGCTTAGCGACCTCCTCAGCTAGATCTTCGGCTCGGATGTTCCCCGGCTCCAATCTAATATAATTCCGCGTCCTTTTAATGACTGCCGCTGGAGGTCCGTAGATTATCTCAAAACTCTCCGTGACTCCTATTGCTAGCTCGAGCCTCGATTGAAGATAGTTTCTCTTACCCTTTACTATAAACCCGCCTTTCGGTAAGTAGTGGCCTGGGGGCGGTTCAAAGGATATCTGGCCTGGCTCAACATAGTAGACGGATATCAGCCTTAATCCCTCCTTCCAGGCCCTACTATAGACGGCGGCGAACTGCGCAGCTTCTTTCTTGGACTCTTCTCCTGCGTTCTTTCCGTTCTTCAATACCACGGCGGCCGCGCCTCTTACTTCCGCATGAAATACGAGATCGTTTGCCTCTAAGTGTTTTTTTAAGAGCGTTATGTTACTTGAAGCATCTTTTCCAGCAACGGCCAGGAATCCCTCTGAAGATATGAACCAGTAGTATCTCTCATACCATTTGCCAGTGCTTGGCTTGATCCTCGCTGAAACCTTAAGCAAGGCCTCCTCCAAGGATCTTTCAGACCTTCTTCTAAGACTTTCGGCTTTTTGCCTGAGCTCTTCTGCCTCCTTCATTAATCGCTCCGCCGCGTTCATCGCTTTTTTCGCGTCATCAAACATCTTTGAGACTTGCTTCATGAAAGACTTCCTCAGATCGAGATCCACTTCTTTTTCGTCTAGGCTTACCGTTAACTTCCCCTTCTTTCTGTCTACAAGAATCTTCAAACCGTCGAGCCTGTGAATTCCTGGCTTATTCTTCAGAGACTCGATATCGGTCGAGAATTGAAAGAGCCTTTCAGCCAGCTCTCTCAGCTTAGAAGCTTCTGATGCTATCCTCCGAGCCGAAAACCGCTTCTCTTCAGCCCGCTTCTCTAGTTCTCTTATCTTATCCTCTATTCCCTTCCTCCTCTCCTTTTCCATCGATTGCGCTAAGTAGTACTCATATGCGACCCTGTAAGCTTCGTTCAGACTTTCAGCTCTCTTGATGATCCAGCCCTTGGACTTGAGTAAATTCATCGGGTAAGGTAGGGCTTGAACGTCTCCATCCGGAGAGTAGGCTACTGAAGGTTGACCACGCTCTATGAGGTCGAAGGTCTTTTGCGCTACTTCTAAGATCTTTTTAAGATCAGCTTCTTCGAGATCTTTAACCTTCTTAGAGAACTCCACGCCGGCTAGGTGAAGTATTTCTTCTGCATATCTTCCGCCCAAGCCCGCCTCGGCTGCGAGAGCTGAGACTATGCTTCTCCTCGGGGCTAACTTTCTAAGAACATCTTTCAATTTATCAGGTGTTGGAGCTGGCTTCGGAGGTGGAAGTTTGTATACTTCTCCGGGGGCTATTCGTCTATCACGCATCTCAAGCTTGTGAAGGCAGGCAAGTATCTTATTGCTCTCATCGAGCACAAGCACTGTTCCCTTTGGCAGAAACTCGCAGACGAGCTTTAAGGGATGCTTCTTATCGAGTTCAAGAACCAGTATCCTCTCATTCTCGATCAGGCTCGTATTACTTATCTTAGAGTTCTCGACCAAACTTCTAAGGGTCTTTCCCACCTGAGTTAGCTTTAGAGGCTTCGCGTAACTCCCCTCAACCAAGTAGAAGAACATGCCTGGAACGATTCTGAGCTCTCCGGCGAAGCCTTCGGATCTTAGCTTGAGAATTATCGAACCATCTTCCAGATGATAGAGATTAACTATCCTAGCTCCGAGAATCGATGTCAAGACCTCTCTCAGAAGCCGCTTAAGCTCGAGGTATGATGCCGAATCCAATCTCTTCACCGGCCTGCCTCTCCCTCCAAACACTCT
>CAZILE010000021.1:0-12332 GCA_964540045.1 uncultured Nitrososphaeria archaeon
GATAATTCCGGCCAATAGATTTATTCTCGGAACCTTTCTCATATAATCTTTGTATGCATCCCCGAATTTCTCGACATTCCTCTTCTCTTCCTCCACAATTTCGATGCATAATAGAGAGAGTAACACCGACCCTATGGCTATGCTGATAGGATGCTGCGCCATGAAGACCAACGATATTATTATTAGCATGTGGCCTAAGAACTCCGGATGCCTCACATAAGCATATAGCCCACTCTGAATGAAGGTCTCTCTCATCCTATAAGATCTTCTCCGTGTTTGACTCGAACTTACTAGGACGACTACACCGCAGGCAAAGATTATCCAACCAGCATATAATGGTGCAACTAGATTTGCAGAGTTATAGAAGATGATTGAGGACGCGATTAACGATATGTATAACGTGATGTAAAGTACGTGGCCTATTAGATGAAGAGCTCTCTCATTCTCCAAATGATCCAATCCCTTGACCATGACAGCTTGATAATTATTATCTTTTAGGCGGGCACTTCTAATAAAAGATTTAAATAAGAAACGTCCGACATAGCATTCCTTACAGTCTACTTTTAGGGCTTATTGGTAAATCTTATTGGTAACCTCACCCCCGCATACAACTTTTCAAAATACTTTCTGGAAATTTTAAGCTGAGATTTGTAAGGCCGCGCCCATGAGTAGAGACGTCAGGTGGGTCTAGCGGGGTATGTTGTATTTTCGGTGGCTACATTATTTTGCTAGTTTAGAGGCTGGAGGAAGAGTTGCGAAACCGGGATATATTTGATCAATCGGATGGCGCCGACACAGAGCATTTACCGAACTTCATAATTCTTTTTACTTTGATGTAAACTGATATTGAGGAAAATTATTACGCCGGCGGGTGGATTCGAACCACCGACCCCCGGGTTTCTGCTTTGTTTAACAGCCCGGCGCTCCACCAGCTGAGCTACGCCGGCTCGGTTGACCTTATGCTTGTGTTGGTATTTATTTTTATTCTTGCGGCGTTTTCGTGGGAATTTTATATTTGTGGTTTTTAGGTTTTTGATCGATTGGTTGGGTGAGTGATCAATGAGCGATGAGCTGGTGAATGAATTGAGGAGAATCGTTGGAGGTGATTGGGTTCTCGTCGGGGAGGGGGCGGTTGGATATCTTTATGATGAGACGCCTGATCATGTGAGGCCCGAAGCTTCGAGGAACATAATCGTCGTTAAGCCTAGTTGCGCTGAGGAGGTCTCTAAAATACTTGCTTTGGCTAATGAGCGTAAGATTCCGATCTTTCCGAGGGGTGGTGGAACAGGGCTTGTGAGCGGATGCACGCCCACAATTGATGGAGTAATACTCTCGCTGGAGAGAATGAATAGGGTAACCGTGGATGAGGAGAACTTGATCGCTGAGGCGGAGGCTGGAGCAACCTTAGCGGACTTGATGAGGGCGGCGGAGGATGCTGGACTCTTCTTCCCGCTTCACCCAGGTGATGAGGGCGCTCAGATAGGTGGGTTGATCGCCTGTAATGCTGGAGGGGTTAGAGCGATTAGAACCGGTGTCATGAGAAGTTATGTCAAGGGCATTGAGGTCGTTCTCCCAACTGGCATGATCCTGACCCTAGGAGGGAAGCTCATGAAGAATAATGCTGGATATGATTTGATGCAACTCATAATAGGGAGTGAGGGAACCCTCGGGATAATAACCAAGGCTTGGATAAAGCTCAGCCCAAGGCTCAAGGCTTCAGCGACGGTAATAGTAGCCTTCGAGGAAAGAAGAAAAGCCTTCGCCTTTGTTCCTAAGATATTCCAGGCCGGAATTCTTCCATTAGCGATAGAGTACGTTGAGAAAAAGCTCGTAGACAAGGCTGCGAAGGAGTTGAATATGGTATGGCCTTGTGGAGGCGGGGAGTATCAGCTGATGATAATTTTGGCGGAGCAGTCGGAGGAGGCCTTAATCGCTGAGTGTGAGAGGCTTTTAAGCTTATGCGAGGAGACTGGAGCGTCAGAGCCCATTCTAGCGGAAAGCAGGAAGGAGCAGGACGCGATACTTAAGATCAGAAGCGAGCTCTATCCTGTCTTGAAGAAGGATATGATAGATACGCTTGACGTAACCGTTCCGCCCGCAAGAATGGCCGACCTGATAGAGGAAATCGAGAGGATTGCGCAGAAGTATGGTACCAGGCTCCCCATCATAGGGCATGCCGGAGATGGGAATCTTCACGTACAGATAGTTAAGGAGAGAGGGTGGAGCATGAAGGATTATGAAAGGGTTAAGGATGAGGTTTACGAAAAGACTATTCAGCTCGGAGGAGTCATCACGGGAGAACATGGCATAGGGTACGTTAAGAGGCATGAGTTCGCAAGATACGTTGACCCTAAGGCCTTAGAGCTTATGAAAGCTATAAAGAGGGTTTTCGACCCAAACAACATATTGAACCCCGATAAGATCTTCCCGTAGGTCTCAGGTATATGAGAATCTCCTTCATCCTGTATACCACGGGTCAATGTAACCTGAAGTGCAGGTATTGCGGTGGAAGCTTTGATCCTAAGCGGGTTCCATGGAGGATCGAGTATCGGATGGGTCTTCTCGACGACCTCATTAGAGATGATGATGTAATCGCATTCTATGGAGGGGAGCCCCTCCTAAACTTGGAGTTCATCAGAGATGTGATGGACAGGTTTCGGAGATGTCATTACGTGGTTCAAACTAATGGTCTGCTACTCGATGAGATTAAGCCCGATATCTTAGAGAAACTTGACGCGATTCTAGTCTCGATTGATGGCGGAAGAGAAATTACGGATGGAAATAGAGGCCAAGGAGTTTACGACGAGGTTCTCAAGGCCTTGAAGAACGTGAGGGAGAGAGGATTTCGGGGAGACTTAGTCGCTAGAATGACGATAACCTATGAGTCGGACATTTATCGCGATGTATGTCATCTTCTAGACCTCGGCTTATTCGATCATGTTCACTGGCAGTTGAGCATGATCTGGGTGGATAGAAGGTCTTGGAGAGACCTCTGGGGCTGGATAAATAGGTCATATAAGCCAGGCTTGAAAAAGCTCTTCGATCTCTGGATCTCAAATCTTGAGAGCGGCAGAATTCTCGGGATAGCGCCCTTCCAGGGAGTCTTGAAGAGAATTCTCTTCGGCGGAACTTATCCGCCTTGCGGAGTAGGCGAAGATTCCTTCACGATCTTAACCAATGGTAGGATCATATCATGCCCGATAGCTGTTGAAGAAAGCTGGGCTGAGATCGGCACGTTGGGAAACGTCTTAAGAAGAGAGCTTGAGGGTAGGAAGAACATTCTCGAGGAGCCTTGTCGCTCATGCGAGTTCCTAAGAGTTTGTGGATCGCGATGCCTCTACACAAATCGTGAGAGACTTTGGGGCGATGAGGGGGTTAAAGCGATCTGTGAGTGCTCTAGGTACATTATAGAACTCGTTCAAGGTAATCTTTGGAAGATAAAGGATACTCTCACGAAATCTTCTTACACACTTGAAGACTTAACGTATCCGAGATATAATAACACAGTCGAGATAATTCCATGAAGTAATGGAGTATGGTCAGGAGGTGAGGTCATCACCCCGACGCGATCTCATTAGATCAGGTTCTTAGAAAATCTTATCACTTCGAAAGCATGAAAGAAGCGTCTACTCCTTCGACGACCTTTGTAGAGCGGTCGCTCCCGTTCTCGCAAGCTCCTTTATCCCGAAGCTTCTCATAAGCTCTATGAACGCATCTATCTTTTGAGGAGTTCCAGTTACCTCTACTATCGCTGCATGCGGGGAGATGTCGACTATTCTCCCCCTGAATGCTCTAACGTAATAGTCTAAGTCTGCTCTCATCTCTTGATCCGAGACATGAACCTTGACTAAGGCCATCTCTCTCATCACGGTGTTAGCCGGGTCCAGCCTCGAAACCCTGACCACGTCGATGAGCTTCCGAAGCTGCTTCACCACTTGCTCTATCATGGGCTCATCCCCATAGAGCGTTATAGTCATCCTAGCGAGATTCGGGTTCTCGGTCGGCCCCACCGAGATGCTCTCTATGTTGAAGTTCCTCCTCCTGATCAGCCATGAAACCCTGAAGAGAACTCCAGGCTTATTCTCGACTATGAAGGAGATCACGTGAAGCGGCTTGTTCGCATGCTTAACCTCCACTCCTCTTCACCTCCCTCAGATCCGTGAGCGTCTCGGTTAGAGGCTTTCCGGGCGGAGCGAATGGTAGGACGGGCTCCTCCGAGTGAATCCAAACATCTATCACAGTTGTCTTATCGCTGTTCATCGCCTCTTTAAACGCTTTAGAGAACTCTTCAAGAGACCGCGGCCTTGCAGCATTAGCTCCATAAGCCTCCGCAAGCTTAACGAAGTCCGGGCACCCCCGCTGAAGGCAGGTTGCGCAATATTTTCTCCCATAGAAGAGGTCTTGCCAGTATTTCACCATCCCAAGCCACCCATCATTCATTATGACAACTATGACGGGTATCTCAGCGACTATGGAGGTCGCGAGCTCCCGCTCGGTCATGAGAAAGCTTCCATCCCCATCAATATCGACTACGATAGAGTTAGGCTTGGCGACCTTAGCTCCCAGAGCTGCTGGGAACCCGAACCCCATGGTCCCAAGCCCTCCCGAGGTGATAAAGGTTCTAGGATGATAAGCCTCGAAGTACATGGCGGCCCACATTTGATTTCTTCCAACTCCGGTCGTCGCTATCCCGTCGGCTGGCAGGAGCTTTCTTAGCTCCCGGATGACATTTTTTGGAGATAACTCGCTGAAGGGAGATTCGGGTGAAGCTTCAGCGACCTGCTTTTTAACCTCTTCGATTTTTTGAACCCAAGCCGAGGTCTCAAGCTTTTTTGAGAGCTTTTTCACCGCTCCATAGATCGCCGCCAGAGCACTCTCAGCATCAGCCACTATCGGTATATCGGGCTTGATATTCTTCCCTATCTCGGCTGCGTCAATATCGATGTGAATTATCTTACAATCCTTTCCGAACTCGTCGAACTTCCCTACCGATCTGTCGCTAAACCTAGTTCCGACCGCTAAGATCAGATCGGCTTCAGCGATCAGCTTATTCGCGACCGCAGATCCATGCATCCCCACCCTCCCGAGGAAGAGCGGATGATTCTCAGGGAAGGCTCCTTTCCCCATCAGGGTTACGGTGACCGGGATGAGCATATATTCAGCCAGCTTGCGAAGTTTCTCCGAGGCATTTGATAAGATTACTCCGCCTCCAGCGAGGATTACTGGCTTCTCGGCCTTTAGAAGTAGCTCGGCAGCTCTCTTCACCTGAAGTGGGTGAGGTTCTTTAACCGCCTTATATCCTTGAGGGGTAACTTCCACCTCCAGCTCCACCTCGCCCTCCTGCTTCTGAACATCGACAGGAAAGTCCACTAAAACGGGACCTGGCCTGCCCTCCGACGCCAAGTAGAACGCCTGCTTAACCGCTCTCGGAACCTCCTCAGGACTTTGCAGCTGGAAGGAGTATTTGGTGATCGGGGTGGCGATCCCGATTATATCTGCCTCCTGAAAAGCGTCTTTACCTATCATAGCCCTGGCAACCTGTCCGGTGATCGCTACGATTGGAGAAGAATCCATGTAGGCTGTCGCTATTCCTGTCACGAGATTTGTTGCTCCCGGACCTGAGGTCGCCATACAGACCCCGATCCTTCCACCAGCCCTAGCATATCCATCCGCAGCATGAGCTGCACACTGCTCATGTCTGACCAGGATGTGCCTTATGTTAGAGTCATAGAGAGCGTCATAGACTGGGAGGATCGCACCGCCCGGAATCCCGAAGATAACCTCAACCCTCTCATTCTCTAGGGATTTAATCAGCGCCTTCGCTCCGCTCAGCCTCATAATCTTAAAGCATGAGCGACAAGCTGGTAAATTAATCTGTCTTTTCTCTCTCCTTTGAGGCTTTCTTGAAATCAGGTCAGCAGACATGTATTGTTGAACTAGCATACTTAAGTATCAGAGCAGTCGGTGGGCTTGTATGAGAAGCGATGCGGTTAAGCATGGCTTAGAGAAGGCGCCTCATAGGTCGCTTCTCTACTCTCTCGGCTTAGATCAAGAGGACTTCGAGAAGCCATTTATTGGGATCGTGAACAGCTATTCCAGCCTCGTTCCAGGCCATGTTCACCTGAGGAAGATCGCGGAGGCGGTTATGCAGGGGGTTAGAGAGGCTGGAGGGGTTCCCTTCGAGTTCAACACGATAGTCGTCTGCGACGGCATAGCCATGGGGCATAGGGGGATGCACTACTCTCTTCCATCTAGGGAGCTTATAGCCGACTCGGTTGAGACGATTGCAGAGGCGCATGCTCTTGATGGCCTCGTTTTGATACCGAACTGCGATAAGGTTACTCCGGGAATGCTCATGGCAGCCGCTAGGCTCGATCTTCCAACGATCATAGTTACCGGAGGCCCAATGCTATGCGGATGGTTTAGGGGGAGGAAGATAGCGTTCTCTCATGTTTATGAGGGGATCGGTAGGGTGAAGGCTGGAGAGATTTCAGAGGAGGAGCTTGAGGAGCTCGCAATGGCCGCCTGCCCAACCCCAGGATCTTGTAATGGACTTTATACAGCGAATACGATGGCGTGTATGGTTGAGGCTTTGGGGTTATCCGTTCCCGGTGCGGCGACCCCGCCCGCCACGAGCTCTAGGAGGATCGCCGTGGCCTTCAAGTCTGGCAGGAGGATCGTGGAGATGGTGAGTGAGGGGCTGAATGTCTCGAAAGTTCTCACTAAGAAGGCTTTTGAAAACGCCATCCGCGTCGATCTAGCTCTTGGGGGATCAACGAACACTGTGCTCCACCTGATGGCCGTCGCGAAGGAGGCTGGAGTCGACCTAGATCTCGAAGACTTTGACAAGCTTAGCAGGGATACTCCTCAGATCGCTGAGATTATTCCAAGCGGTCCATATGGTATGGATGACCTGGATAGAGCTGGCGGAATACCCGCCGTGATGAAAACACTTGAACCGTTGCTGAATCTCGACGCCCTAACGGTTACGGGGAAGACCGTTGGAGAGAATATAGTTGATGCTAGGAGGCTTGATGAAGAAGTTATACGACCTCTAGAGAGGCCGATAAGGAAGGTCGGAGGAATAGCGGTTCTCAGGGGTAGCCTCACACCCGGGGGAGCCGTTTTAAAGACCGCCGGAGTACCTGGAAGTATGATGAAGTTTAGGGGGAGGGCCAGAGTCTTCGACTGCGAGGAAGATGCTGTCGAGGCCTTAATGAATGGAAGGATTCATGACGGAGAGGTCGTTGTGATCAGGTATGAAGGACCGAAGGGAGGGCCTGGAATGAGGGAAATGCTAGCTCCAACAGCCACCCTAGTCGGCTTGGGATTAATCGAAAAAGTCGCTTTGATAACCGATGGAAGATTCTCCGGGGCCACTAGAGGTCTGTGCATCGGTCACGTCTCTCCGGAGGCAGCTGAGGGCGGGCCTATAGCCGTAGTTGAGGATGGAGACGTCATCTCTATAGATATTGAGAGAAGAATTTTGAATGTTGAGCTGAGCGATGGAGAGCTGAAGAGGAGGATGAACTCTTGGAAGCCTCCGAAGCCGAAGATAAGAGGAGGCTGGCTCCATCGATACTCTCTAAGCGTATCCTCGGCGGATATGGGCGCAATACTCGAACCTGAAAGATTTCAAACATAAAATTTAGGTTAGTTAAACAAAATCTATACGGAAATGAAGGAAGAGCTGACCGAGTTCACGGGCTACCTCATCTCCATCACTCCCAGAACCAGGAGAGGTCTAATTGAATATAGACTGAAGATAATGAGCCCTGGAGGAGAATACATGACTGTTTATACTCCCAAGCCTCCGACATTTCTCAAGCCGGGTCTTTACGTCAGGGTGAGAGCGATTTTGAGCAGACAGCTGAAATCGCCGAGATGGGTCGTCGAGAGCATAGAGGTGGTTAGGAGAGCGAGAGGCTTAGAGCCCGTGCCCGCAGTGATAGAGGAGGTGGTTAGAGGAGTTTATCCGATAGTTAGCGGGAGGAGGGATGATAAAGCGTTCAGCGTCCCCGTTGAGGAAGAGGTATTGTCGAAGATACCGGCCGATCTTCCGCAGAGGTTCTACTGCGTGTTTGCTGAGAGGGGGGTTGAGCTTAAGCTAGTTGAGGTCCTGAAGGAGAAGGAGTACGAGCTTTTCAGAAAGGCGATTAACATGTTGTCTGAGATCGATGAGAATTCTCATCAATCTGAGAAGATGGTAAAAGAGTATCTCAGGGAGAGCGAGCCGCCGAAACTATCTGAATAATCTCCGAAAATTGGATTCAACAGCCTCCTCAATCGCTTGAGGTGTTAAACCTTTCACCTCTGCTATGAAGCTCACCAGGTCTGGGATCAGCTTGGGCTTCAGCTTCAAACCTCTATACTCGTATGGTCCATCACTCTCCGTTAAGATCATGTTGAGGGGAGCTTGCTCTAAGACTCTCCTATGCTTTGGCTGAATCTTTACAGCAGGATTTATTGTGATCATGTAGCCGTTGGCTTCGATCTCCTCGAGCAGCTCCGCGGGTCCGCTATACCAATGTATGATCGCCGATTTAATATCCCACTTTCTCAAGAGCTCTAGCACTTCTCTCCACGCCGCTCTCGCATGAATGTTCATCGGCAGATCATACTCGGATGCCAGCTCGCAAAACCTCTTGAAGACCTCCTTCTGTCTCTCATAGGTTTTCACGACCCTTCTATCCAATCCGACCTCCCCGATCCCCTTCACCTCATCTTCTCTCTCGATTAACCGTATAACATTCTCTATCTCTTGCTGCGTGATCCTCCCAATATTCCAGGGATGTATTCCGACGAAAGGCAGGATATTTAGAAAACTTTCAGTGAGGTTTATGGTTTTCAAGCTGCTCTCCAGATCCTCAGCCACGGAGATTATTAACATCTTTAACGCATATCTTTCGAGCTCCCCTCGAAGCTCATGTGCGTGGCAGTGAGCATCAACCAGCATGGCTTTCAAGCCTAAGTTGAGAAAAGCGGTCTTTAAGGCTAATGTTTTAATGGAAGGTGAAATCGCTTGGATCAGATGAGGTCGTACTTTAAGGAGATCAGCATAAGGACGAGAGGAAAGGTTGAGTTCAGGAACATCACTCGCGAGGTTGGTAGAGTGGTTAGTGAAAGTGGAGTGAAGTCGGGGGTCGTGAATGTCTTCGCACCCCATACAACGACGGGAATATTCGTGAATGAAGATGAGAGCGGGCTGAAAAGAGATCTCGAGGTCGTTCTCGGGAAGTTGATTCCGGAGAGAGGAGGTTATGAGCATGACGAGGTCGATTACAATGCATACGCTCATCTCAGGTCGATAGTCTTAAGCTCTTCCATAACCTTGCCCGTAGAGAATGGCAGGGTGATGCTGGGAACCTGGCAGAGCATCTTCCTAGCAGAGTTTGACGGCCCTAGAGAGAGAAGAGTGTATATTCAGGTCGTCGGATTGGGCTAGAGCGGGAAGGTTATTCTCCTTAGAGATGGCTTGTAGATCAAGGCTAGTATAAGACCAGCGATAAATCCCCCGAGATGCGCTGCGTAAGCCACCTGTGAAAAGGGATTGAACAATGCATACGCGAACTGTAGGAGGGCCATTATGAATACTGCGACGATGGCTGGAGCTACTATCGGGAACCCTATGAAGATGAATAGCCTTCTGAGGGGGAAGAAGACGGCGAAGGCAGCCATAACTCCGAAGATCGCTCCAGACGCTCCGATAGATGGAGTAAGCAGAAGCTCTCTAACCGGATAAAACTCTAGGATAAAGTAGGCATGAGCATAATCTGCGATGATTCCGCTGACGAAGTAGAGAATCAAATATCTTATTCTCCCCAAAACTCTCTCGACGTCAGGTCCGAAGATGAAGAGAGCGAACATGTTTAGGAGGAGATGAATGAATCCGCCGTGAAGAAACATAGACGTTATTAGCCTATAGGGCTCCCATCCGTTGATCGTGTATATTGGGACGGCTGAGAACCTTATTATTATCTCTCTGAAGAGGTTTGGGCTGGAGTATTGGAGAATAATCGTGATTAAGCCTATGATTAAATTCATTCCAATTATCGTCCAAGTCGCCTTCGCACTCGGAGTTCTAACAATATAACCCTCCATTCAGCCCGAGCCTACTAGTTCATCATTATTAATCATTTTCCCCACGAAGACAAGAGGAGTATTAGGCTTCATGATCTCCCTCAAGAGCACTGTAGCATAAGATCCCGGCGGAAGCTCTACAAACACCTTAATGGAGGCTTCATCGAGATTTGACGCTCTGCAGCTCCATCTAGGAACAATTATCGAGCGGAGAGATCCGCGAGTGGATGCTTCGGGACATGCCTTCAACCTAAACATCTTAAGATCCAGGTTTAGCTCCCTCATTACCTCTAGGAGGATCTCGCCCTTCCTGCTCTTGGGGATCGGAGAGAGATATCCGGGAGATGGAATCGCTATTGCCAGCCTCCTTCTCTCAATTAGCATCCTGACTTGGCTTAGGTTTCCACTCGAAACTTCTATCGGCCTGCCAGGCTCAGGTCTTCCGAACCTGTCCAGCATTATTGCCAGATCGCCGACCTCAATTTCCCTCAGCAGGTTCTCCGAGATTATTCTTGAGAGAGCCTTATTGAATATCAGGGCTGAAACGGATTCGACGAGAAGCCTTCGAAGCCTCAGCGGAAGAGATCTTAATGCTCCCAAGTAATCTCCGGGCTTCTCGGCTAGGTGTTTTAATATTGCTCGTTCATATCTTAGGTTTTTAGGAAAGTATTTCAGCGCTTGACGCGGATCGAAGTCTTCAAGTAGCATTCTTCTCGCTTCCCTGTTTCTCGTGCTCTCGAGTGGCGACTGCTCCACCAGAAATGCTTTCACAGCATCTTCTAGCCTTCCCTCAACTAACAATTTTCCGACCAAGGCCGTTATCGGCCTAGCTATGCCGAATCTTTGATGTCCATAGAAGTTGGGTAGACCGATTGATTCAAGCTCCTGAAGGCATTTCCTCGCTTCCTCAAGATCTCCGCTCGAGTCCCTAATCGTTATCTCGAAGATATTTTTCGCAAGCATCTTTGAGGTCAGCTTTCTCTCGGTATAGGATACTGGTAGAACCTCGATTAGCTCGTTTATCCTAAGACCGTGTGAGACCATGCTCCCGCTAGGGATCGTGATGAACTGCCAGCTTATGCTCATCTTATCCTTTATCCCGCAGACGCCTATTGCCCCGGGCTTGATTCCAAGGCTTTTAGCGATCATCGTACAAGCTCTGATCGTGTCTATCCCCTTCTTGCGCATGACCGCTAGAATGTGGTCTCCCAGACCTTTCGGGATCCCCCTCCAAGACCTGTAGGCGGATCTCGCGTCAAGTCCATCCGTTAATAGCTCCCAGGTTAAGAAGTCTTCGGGCTTGAGCTTTATCACTCCGCCGATGCCCCTAGTCTTTGTGACGTATCCCTCGATTCCGAGGAGACTTTCAATAGCCTCCGGGGTTAGGTTTGACAGCATTCCAAATTCGTCTCAAGCTTCTGGAGATCAGCTAAAGAAGCTTAAGCTTACCCGTGATCTCGTCTAGGAGGCTTGAGGGCGCCGGCCCGATCCCGAGAGCTGTTATAGTTCCGGGCGGAACTTCAGTTAGCCCAGCGTCTTCGACCAGCGCTGCTGGTAGCTCGGCCTGTTTAGCCTCTTGATAGAGCTTCTTTAACTCCTCCTCCCCCTCAACCTTCAAAACGACCTTCTTCTGGCCCTCATGGAGCCATGCGCTCAGCCACTCAGGTCTAAATCTCCTACACTCCTCAGAAGCCGCTACAGCCGCATGAGCAGCTTGCGCAGCGGTCTTCCCTGTACTCATCTTCAGATCAGCTCGAATCACGATCGCCTGCTTATATTGGAATATTTTTTTCATCATAAGGTTGAATGCGGAGAGATTAGAAAACCATTTTGCTCGAGTCTAATCTTTCTGAGCGATCTCTCTAAGCCTTTCAACTCCCTTGATCCGCTTGATGTATTCTGCGATGCATTTCGGAACGAGGTCTTCCCAACTCTCCCCCCTTAGCATTCTTTCCCTTATCTTGGTTCCCATCTCTAGGTCTCTTTGATATAGGTTGATGGATTTCACCTCAAATCCCTCTTCTTGGAAAAGTCTCTTGACGAGGGGATTATTCGTGTAGACTACGTTGAAGCTTGGACAGAAGGACTTCACCTTAGAGACCCAGACTGAGTGCTCTCCGACGTCCGGAACCGGTATCAGAAAGATTCTCTTAAGGTCTATTTCCTCGCCTATTAGAGCTTCTCGAAGCATCTCGATCCTCTCTCCAGCCGTGAACGGGTTCTCAATTGTGTGGCTATATTGTGCGCTCCCA
>CAZILE010000022.1:0-11885 GCA_964540045.1 uncultured Nitrososphaeria archaeon
GCCTAAGGCCAGCCTGCCACGCTGGTGGTCCCGGGTTCAAATCCCGGCGGCCGCACCATCGCTCTAGAAAATGTGATTATAAAAAAGGGTGTGGTGGGTTGACTTACTTCGCGTGTATTGTTCTGCTTCCGTATCGTACTTTTACTCCCTTGCGTATGAGCCACGACATGAAGCAGTATAGGGTTATTATTGCGAGGTAGGTGTTGTAGAATATGTATAGTGGGAGATATGGGATTAGAGAAGCTTTTCCATGGTATCTATACAACCCTAACGGGATCAGCCTGCTGACAGCGAAGATTGTGAATCCTATCAGGAAGTATGGTAGGAAGTATGCTAGATATGCTTGTCCTAGGATTAGTCCGAGTATCGGCATGGAGAATAATACTATCATGGCAAGAGGGGTCAGGATGTAGCCTAGCCAAGCCCAGATCACCCAAGGATCGCGGAGAGACCATTTATGGCGGCTTATCGTTTGGAGCACTCCATAGAGCCATCTTATCCTCTGCTTCGTGAAGCTCTTAAGGCTTCTGGGAGCCTCGGTGAAGCTCACAGCATCCACCTCTTGCCCTGACTTCCACTTATGCTTCCTAACCTCAAACGAGTAGTCTGCATCTTCGGTGAGAGTCCTATCCGATACTTCGATACCTTTCACATAGTCGCTCTTAAATAAAGAACCTGCTCCAGGACATATTATCACGTTTTTCCCAGTGGATTGAGAGTATCTGACGATTAATTGTTCGAAGAGGTATTCTATCTGCTGTAGCTTCGTTAAGGAATTTTTGTCGTTAGAGATCGCGACCATTGACGCAATTGCTCCAAATTCGTCATTAAAGGCTGAAATCATTCTTTCGATATTGTCGGGTGCTAGATAGCCGTCAGCGTCCATGTGGTAGATGTATTCGCCTTTAGCATTCTTCATTCCCGAGTTTAGTGCCTCGAACTTTCCTACGTTTTTCTCATGTCTGATCAGCCTAACCCTATCCGGATATCTGTCGGAGAATCTTGATACGATCTCCGCTGTATTATCGGTGGAGCCATCATCGACCACTATCACCTCAGTATTCGGATAAGTTTGATCGAGTACAGATTCTATCGCTTGACTTATTGTCGCCTCCTCATTATATGCCGGTATGACTACTGAGACGAGTGGTAGATTGCCGTTATCAGCTGAGCCTAGAATCGTTGGAGTCGGATAGAAGACTTTCTCATTGTTTCCTATTATTAGTATTAAGGCTGTTATCGATAAGGCTATGAGCGCATATCCTATCATGATTACTGTCGTTGATTGGAGAAAGTAGATTATCAGAATCCCCATGAGAGCGGTTACTATTGGGACAGCAAGGGCTGAGGTGTTTTCTTTATATCTTCTAGTCGCTCGTCCGAGCATAGCGTAGGTCACGAAATAGGTTGTCGGAAGTACGAAGGTCAGTAAGAAGGCGATCCATGAAGCGTTTATTAGAAGTGTCGCCCAACTCGGCGCGGATATATTCATTCCTACAAAGATAAACTTATTCACTATCTGAGGGGAGAAAGCTATAGCAATAGTTACAATCAACGCGAAGAGAGACGCTATCACTTTCTTAACAAAATTCATTTCTTTTCCAGCTCACTTATGCAGCAAAGGGCATACCACGTACTATAAGAGGATATACTCAATGCGCACAAAACTTCATCTCCCCTCAAGTTTTGAAGGAGAGAATAATCGGTTTAAAAAAGAACACTAAAAAGCTAAGTTTCACCTCATATAGTGCCGTCTGATCACATGCCTGGAAAAGCACACACCAGAAAGATTGATCAGCGAGAGAAACAGAACTAATAATCTTTAGCGGGTCTAGTAATCCCCTATATTCGTTACCTTTTGCCGTTTTTATCATTACTTTAGAGTAGAGGAATTTGAAGGAAAAGCTATTTGAGTGACGTTAGCTTTGCTGTGGATTGTCGTAAGGGGTGATGGTTGATGGCCTCCAGTAGAATCTGTGAACAAAAGGAGAACCTGCGGAACTGTCCTTGCACTTGGGAGCCTTGTCCGAGGAAGGGGATTTGCTGCGAGTGCTTAAGATATCACTGGAGTCGTCAGGAGCTTCCGGCCTGCCTCTTCCCACCCGAGATCGAAAAGACTTACGATCGATCTCTTAAAAGGTTCATCGAATACTGGAGCAAGAGGCTGAAGTAGAAGCGAGCCTGCGCTGAAATCACCTGTAACCCACAAAATTTTTCTCAACATTCTTTAAACGCTTTTAACGATCTTGTTCATATCTCCACTTATGGACTATCAGCTTAAGGTCCTGAACTTGTTCCTGGGTAGTAAGGCGAGGAGAGGCTGGCCCTCCCCAAACTACGACTATGAGTCACCCTATCAGCTTAGAAGTCACGCGGACAGCGAGGAGGGAGCAAGCATACAAGTCTATATGAGGGAGGAAGAGCCCGTGTCCGTCGGGAAGCTGATTCAAGGTCTTGGCGTCTTCCTCATCGCAAGGGGTAAGATTATTGTTCGAGGTGCAGTTTGAGGGAGAATAAGTGAAAAGCTAAAACTATCTTACTACTTTATTTTCGCTATCGGCGGTAGCCTACGCTTATGCTCATTCGCATGAACCCTAGCTATCACAACATCAATCTTCCTCCTCTCAATTCCCGCCCTCCTCTCAATCTCTTCTGGAGCCAATCCTCGCTCGAAGTGGAGATACAATATTCTGTCTATCTCATCATAACCTACTCCGAGCTCTCCTTCAGCTGTCTGCCCGGGCAGAAGTCTCGGACTACTCGGCTTCTCGACGATCTTCCTCGGCAAGTTCAGCCTTCTAGCAAGCTCCCTAACTTGCGTCTTATAGAGATCTCCTAGAGGAAGGATATCCACGGCTCCATCCCCATATTTCGTGAAGTATCCGATCATGATCTCGCTCTTATCTCCCGTACCACATACGAGCAGATTCTTCAGATTCGCGTAGTAGTAGAGCAGTATCATCCTAATCCTAGCCCTAAGGTTCGCATTAGGGATATCCGCGCTAGGTTGATAAAACTTCATCGCCTCAGAGAACGCGTCGTAGATGCTATCCACCTCTACAATCTGGTAACTTACCCTGAGGGTCTTCGCAAGCTCCATCGCATCTTCGACATCTCCTTCAGGAGTAACCCTCCGGTCAGGCATGATCAGCCCGTGAACTCTCTCGGATCCGAGAGCCTCGACTGCCAAGGCGCACGCGACCGACGAGTCTAATCCGCCGCTAAGTCCGATTACCACCCCGCCTCTACCCGACGTCTCGACATGTTCTCTTAAGAAGCCGGAGATTGTCCGGACGACCTGCTCATAATTAAGGCTAGGAAGCATCACCCTTCACCTCTCCGCTCAATTAAAAACTATACTCCAAATCCGGGGGAAAAACTCAAAACCATCCATGAAAAAGATCTAATCAAGCGGCCGTCGTCTAGCCTGGAAGGACGCTGGCCTTCCGAGTTTTCAGCGGAGAAAGCCAGCGGTCCCGGGTTCAAATCCCGGCGGCCGCACCACTAATGGCATCTGCTCATATGACATAATTATAGAAATCCAGCCTAAAAAGAACTGGGCTAAGGCGACCCTAGAACTTTCTCAACCAGTTGGGTCAGAGTTTCTATTACTCTTAAGGGTGAACGATAAATACATCAGGGCAACCGTTGATAAGAGCGTGTTAGTAACGGAAGGAATGAACCTATACATCAACGTAGATCCAGATAAAGCGCTTATATCCGATCCTGAAACTAAGAAATCGATCAACATTTAATCTCCTTTAACTCAACATTCAGCTCCGCTTCTTTCACCATATCCATCTAAGCGGGATCATGCTTTCATAAGCTTCGTGGACACCTTAGGGTCTCAAGGAGGATTTCCTAGAGAATTTTAATCGCCTAAGCGAGATTCATAAATGACTTACTGAACGAGCCTCTGATTTTCGAGACAAGCTTACAGTAGCTGCACGTCTTTGATAAAGCCGGCATTCCACATAGCTCGCACTCCACGAGCTTAGGCTCCTCAATGGTTTTCTCAAGTCTCGGCAGCAACCTTTTCACATGAGATTTATAGAACATATGCTTGAATCCCGGGATCTCCTGCTCGATTAGGTTTAACAGCTTTTTCCTTCTGAGCATCCTAGATCCCTCGGCTAGTGGACACTTGGATTCGAGGATGGGTAAGCCTTGAGCCATCACGTAGTAAAGATTTTCCTTCTCAGTTAACTCTATCAAGGGCTTGATCTTCGTGATGAGCTTGGGAAACTTGCTCAAAGCCACGGGTCTAATCCTAACGATCTCGTTCACCGATCCTTTGAGGTAGAACTCTAGAAGAAGCTCGACTATGTCATCTAGATTATGACCGGTCGCGATTCTATCGGCTCCAGCCTCGTATGCCATCTTGTTCATGAGATATCTCTTAACCGTTCCACATGCTCCACAGATCCTCCTCTTAAGGGGAGTCGATCTGAGGTCTGGAATGGAATAGCCTTCAATGCTCTTGAGATCGTGGATCAGGTAAGGGATGCCCAGCCTCCTGCAAACATCCTCCACGATAGCTCGACATCTATCCGAGTAGCCCGGTATCCCTAGGTCTATGTGAATTACCAAGAGCTCCACGCCTGGAAATTTCTCGGAGACTATCTCATTCATGACCTTGAGAAGCGCTACGCTATCCTTCCCTCCAGAAACCGCGACCGCGACTCTCTTCGACTCCTTCAGCATGCCGTGCTTCAAAATGATGTTATGGACCTTCTTCTCATAGTATCTAATGAAACATTCTTTACACAAGCTCATTCTAGCGTGCTCGATGAAATAAGATGCGGAGCCGCCGCAAGCTCTGCATTTAGATTCCATCTTCCGCTAGAAGCTTAGACATCGTATTTATGAGCCTTTTCGGGGATGGTTGCATCGAGTCCGAGCTCGTTCCTCGCGTACTCCGCTAGGTCTCTACATGCTTCGGGTTCACCGTGAATTACGAAGACTTTGGCATTTGAGTCCAGCCTCTTAAGATAAGATCTCAGCTCGCTTCTCCCGGAATGTGCGCTGAAAAGGAACTGTCTCACCCTAGCTCTGGCTTGGACCTCTTCGCCCCTAATAGTTATCTTTCCCTCTTCAAGAAGCCTTGCCCCCGGGGTTCCAGGTATCTGGAAGCTCACCAAGAAGATGGCGGAATAGGGATCGTCAATCACCTTCTCGATATAGTATGCGGCCGGCCCTCCCTTGAGCATGCCCGCCGGGCTGATGATAACTCCTGGTCTCTCAGCGGCTTTCTTCCTTTTCTTTCTATCATTCACCCTCGTTATATGCTTAGAAGCCGAGTAAAGAAGCTGATATCCGTCTACAAACTCTTTGTTCTCCAAGAATAGGTCTAGAACTCTCACCGCCATCCCGTCAAGCGATATGGACTTTCTGATATTATGAGCTTCTAGAACGCACATGATCTCTTGGGATCTGGCGACCGCGAACGCTGGGACAAGAGCTCTTCCACCCGAATTCATGACCTCTTTAATGTTGCTCACGAAATCTCTCTCCAGATCGGGTCTCCTAGGGTGGTCTGTTAAGGCGTAGGTAGCCTCGGTTATGACGGCGTCCACATCCCTTGGAACGTTTTTGGCTCCGGAGAGAAGCCTTGTCTTTATGACCGAGTAGTCTCCGGTATACAGGAGTGTCTTATCCGCATTTATCAGGACCTGCAGGCTTCCAGGTATGTGGCCTGCATCTAAGAATGTTATCTCCGCATCCTTAACCCTGATCGTATCGCCGTAATTTACCCTAATCCCCCTCCTAATGAGTTCCTCTATCTCCAGAACCTCGTAAGGGACATAATATCCACTGAGCTTTAAGAAGTCTCGGAGAAGTATGTCGGAGAGCTTGAACGTCATATCGGTAGCGTAGACTTTAACTCCACCATTAAGCATGAGCAAGGGCGCAGCCCCACTATGATCTAGATGCGCGTGCGTAATCACAACGGCGTCGAGATCTTTTGGGGATACGTGGCCGGGAAAGAGGGGCTCAGGCTCGGAGGGCTTGACCCCGTAATCCAAGAGTATTCTAGCTTTCTGAGTCTCGACTAAGATCGCAGCTCTCCCGACTTCGCCGATTGCGCCTAAAAAGCTTACCTTCATTCTCTCCACACAACTAAGCTCTTAGCTTCTGTCGATCCCGAAACCAGCCTAATCTTAAGTATTACTATGACGAACCCGCGATCTCTCACGAGCTCCAATAAATATAGCTGAGAAACTATTTACCCATCACGCCAGGATGAGGTCCTCGAAAATCTTCGATCTGAAGGCAAGGGAATATGACAAATGGTATGAGAGGCATCAGCCAATATACCTAAGCGAGCTTGAAGCAGTCAAGTTGTTCGGATGCGAAAAAGCTCTTGAGATAGGGGTTGGAACGGGGCGGTTTGCCAGAGAAACAGGGGTAGTTGCCGGGCTAGATCCGAGCGCAAGGATGCTGGAACTGGCTTCAAGCCCAATCCACCTAATTCAAGGCGTAGGTGAGGCCCTGCCATTCAGATCCGAGGCTTTCGACTGTTCCTTCCTCATAGTTACCCTCTGCTTCGTTGACGATCCGATGAAAGTTTTGGAAGAGGCATCAAGAGTTTCAAATAGAGTAATCATATGCATCGTTCCGAAACAGTCGACCTGGGGGAGGTTTTACTCAGAGCTAGCGAGGGAAGGTCATCCGTTTTACTCTCAGGCCCACTTTTATTCTATAGAAGAGGTTGTAGAGATGGCGTCAAGGATCGGTCTCAAGCTTTCCAAAATTCTCTCAACCTTAAGTTATCCTCCCGGAGAGGAGCGCTTTGAGAACCCGAGAGAGGTGAGCTCCAAAGAGGCTGAGAGGTTCGGCTTCACGTGCATGGAGTTTCGGAAATGATGGTTCAGGTCCCAGCTTCCATGAGTTGCTTAAGGCCCTCTAATTCTTTCACCTCGACTCCCAGCTCCTTAAGTCTCTCGATGAGCCTCTCCTTAAACTTCTCAAGATGCTTCGACCTAGCCTTCATGACATATGCCTCCTTATAACCCGCCGAGCTGAAGTGCTTAACAGTTTCCTCTACAAGGTCTTCTAAGCATTTATCGAGCAGAGCCTTGGGATAATTGGTTTGGGAGAAGGGGTAGCTATATCTCAGGCCGAGGGGAATCAGGCCATAAGGGCTTCCATAGAAGATTACGTCAAGATCTCTTGGCAGCCTAGAAGCCTTCTCGACGGAGATTCTAAGAGTTTCAGGCAGCAGCAGAGCTTTCTCCACATACCTTCTCCCCGTGAAGCAGTTTTCTAGAAGCTTTCTCCTGCTTAGAGTTATCTCAGGCCTCTTTAAGCTCAGCTCATCATAAAGGTTAATCCCCCTTCTACCCGAGATTGGCGTATGCTCTTCCATCATCCTTAAGAGATCATCGTTTCCCATTATCTCAACGAACCCTTGATACAGGTTTGGATGACATCTCGCCTTAAGCTCGAGAAGCTCCATCAACCTTCCATCCCGTATCGCCTGCTTGATCCTCCTAATCTCCTCGAAGCAGACATAGAGGTTGTGCATGGCCAGAAGCTCAACCCTCTTCTCTCTCTCAAGTTCCTTAAGCTCATCCGCATCGATCTTAGAGCAGACCGGGCAATAGCATGGAAGATAGTCAAGTTTGTCCACTCTAATAGTCCCACACTCGGTCATGTACCTATCATCTCTCGCATACAGGTAGTAGCTCGCTGAGTCGAACATATCCACTCCCAGAGCGACTATGAATGGGAAGATCATGGGGTGGCCTGCTCCAAAGAGGTGAAGGGGCTTTCCAAACCCTATGACGGACTTCGCCGTGTAGATCATCCTGAAGAGCTTGTCAAAGCGATATCCCTCCATGAGGGGTGTCGGGCTTCCGAGAGCGAAGAGATCAAAGTCCA
This sequence comes from uncultured Nitrososphaeria archaeon, assembly GCA_964540045.1. Taxonomy (GTDB): domain Archaea; phylum Thermoproteota; class Nitrososphaeria_A; order Caldarchaeales; family Wolframiiraptoraceae; genus Wolframiiraptor. Next base: position 7,885 of record CAZILE010000022.1, read on the forward strand.
TCTCCTTCTCCCTCTGAGCGCATGATCGTAACAAGTCTAGATGGATTCCACCCTGGATGGGCGCGGCCCACAAGCATTTCCTTCCTCCGCGTCTCTCCAGGAAGGCCAAGGTTGCTTGAAGGTTCTTCAATGTCCTCTCTACGGTCTCCTCAGCCTTCCTTTTCTCACTCAATCCGGTCGGGACGTCGAGCGGGACGGCGATATCGCTTCCAATTTCCTCTTGAAGTTCGGCTATTTCCTCTGGTGATGCCTCGACACCGCCGTACTCAAGTATCTGATATCCTCCACTATCAGTCATGATTACGCCGTCGAAGCTGAGAAGCCCATGAACACCCTTCCTCAAGGCCTCATCTCGAAGTCTCCTCAAGATGATGTAAGCATTCGTTATCACCGCCTCCGCCCCAAGTTTCTCCTTCATCCAGCCAGCAGAGATTTCTTGAGTAACCGGGTTTATGACCGGGAGGAAGAGGGGTGTCTCAGCAACTTTACCGTTCTTCGTCCTCAGCCTACCAATCCTCCCAAGAAGATTCTCCGCCAAAACCTCAAACAACCTTCTTCAAGCGAACAACCGCATTAGTCATTAACAAAGTTTCTCAACATGGGGGATAAGTTAATCCGGTCTTTGAATCGATCTGCTGGAAGCCTTGATGATCTTCCGCCCTTCCATTAAACGAACAGTTCAACGAACTCGAACCTGACTGTGTCAACGAGACCTTTATCAGTTAACCTCAGCTCGGGAAGAACATCGAGCGCCAGTAACGACATGGTCATGAAGGGTGAGACCCATTCACATCCCAGCCTCCTCCACACGTCATACATCTTCTCAAGCTTCTCCGCGACAGCCTCAACAGGCTCTGTTGACATCAGCCCCGCTATCGGTAGCTCAACAAGAGATAGAATCTCCCCATCCTTCACAGTGATTATGCCTCCCCCGACCTCGGCTAGCTTATTCGCCGCCAGAGCCATATCCTCTCTACCACACCCCATGACGATCATGTTATGGCTATCATGCGCAACGGTGGTAGCTACCGCCCCCTTCTTGAAGCCGAACCCCTTAACGAATCCTAAGCCTATATTGCCGGTAGCCTTATGCCTTTCAACGACCGCGACCTCGTATATCCATCGATCCGGGTCTGGGAGAACTAGACCATGCCTTACTTCTAAGTTATCTATCAGATTTTTCGTCAAGACGCTTCCCTCAATAGCCTCTATAATCCTTACCCTCACCTCTCCCTCCCCGATCGGCGCCCGTAGCTCAAAGTCGCGCGGCTCGAGAACCCTCTTCAGCCTCACGGACTTCATGACGTGCTCAGGGTATGAGGGCCGTGGGAGGTCAACCAGTATTCTTCCATCCTTTGCAACCGGCTTGCCATCCGCGAAAACCGCCTCTATCTTCACCCTCGCGAGGTTGCTTAAGATCACAATGTCAGCGAATCTGGCAGGAGCGATGCTCCCGATCTCTCTGGCTAGCCCATAATGTTCTGCGGGATTTAGAGTGGCCATCTGTATTGCGGTGATCGGGTCAACCCCCTCCTCTATCGCTCTTCTCACAACGTGATTCATGTGCCCCTGCCTTACGAGCGACTCCGGCTCCCTATCGTCTGTCACTAAGCACGCGTGCCGCGGGTCAAGCTTCGCCTCCGTTATAGCCTTCACAGTCTCGGCGACATCAAGCCACGCTGATCCTTCACGCATATACGCATACATCCCGAGGCGGAGCCGCTCAACGGCATCACGCTTTGTAGTCAGCTCGTGGGAAGAGGTTATACCCGCGGCGGAGTAAGCCGCCAGCTCCCTGCCTAAGAGACCCGCATCATGTCCTTCAACGACCTTGCCAGCCCTGTGAGCTGCCGCTATCTTGGCATGTACCTCCTCATCGCCTGACAGTACTCCAGGATAGTTCATCATCTCGCCAAGAGCGATAACTCCATCCCATGAGAGGACTTTCTCAACCTCCCTAGGGCCGAGATAGGCGCCAGCAGTTTCAAAGATGGGGTTGGCCGGCACGCATGATGGCACGGTTACGAACACCTTAAGAGGGAGGGCCTCGGCCTCTCGCAGCATTAGCTTAACTCCCTCAAGCCCCAGCACGTTAGCCACCTCATGAGGGTCGATGAAAACCGCGGTCGTCCCCTTGGGTAGCACCGCTCTCGCGAACTCTGTCAAGGTCACCATACTGCTCTCGACATGAACATGCGCGTCAAGAAACCCCGGCGCAACATACTTTCCGCTTGCGTCGTAAATCTCGGTGCTTGAGCCCATGCAATGTTCGGCTTCACCAATGAACGCAATCCGATCGCCCTTGATGGCCACGTCAACGCCCTCTAGGATCTCACCCGAGTTAACGTTCACCAGATTACCGTTTCTTATCACTACGTCAGCTTTCACCCGGCCGAGAGCAACATCAACCAGCTGTCTCGATACCTCGTGCAATCTACTCCTACTTCCAATAAACATGTTCCTCAAATCGGCTCATAACAGACTACGGCCTGATTTATACTGTTTTATCGCGTTTACTCAAAATTTAAATGACCTTGGCGTTCACCACGAATCTACACAATTATAATTATTTAATCTCTCGGAGGCCGCTCTCTATAAGTTTTCTCCAGCAGCTTCTTAAGCGGGGATGAGATTAAAATAAGGCTCTCATATTCTCTGAGAGGAAGGGATGTAGTTTGATAAGAACAGATGTGGTCTTCGAGCCGGGGCTTGAGAACATTAAGGCTCCTAAAGCCGTCCTCATCGAGGGGCTTCCAGGAGTTGGGTTAGTAGCTAAGGTCGCAGTAGCCTATCTCTTGAGGAAGCTCGAGGGGAAAAGGATATGCAGATTCTATTCCCCCTATTTTCCATCGGCTGGCTATGTTAGAGACGGCAGACTTCTACCTTACTTCGCAGACCTTTACCTGGTGGAGGCCCCCAAGCCCCTGATTCTTCTTTATGGGAATGCTCAGCCCTCAACCTATTACGGTCAGCATGAGTTCTGTGAGAGAGTGCTCGAGGTCGGGGTCAAGCTCGGGATAAACTCCGTGATAACCTTGGGAGGATATGGAAAGGAGGAGGTGAGCGATGTTAGGACAATATATATCTCATCAACTAGCGAAGAGGCTGTGAAGCAGGCATTAAACAAGATAGAGGCAGTTCCTTATGAAGGTCAGATAATTGGCGCTGCTGGCCTCTTAATGACCATGGCCGGGGAGCTTGGAATGGAAAACCTCTCCCTTCTCGTCGAGGCTGGGAGCGCCGTTCCAGATTATCTAGCTGCTAAAAGAGGGGTTGAGGCGTTAGTAAAGCTTCTCGATCTAGAGCTCGGGGTGGATGATGTCTACGGCATCTCCATAGCCTATGAGAGCATAGTTAAAACCCTTGAAAGCTGAAGCTGGCGATACGAAGTGAGTAGAGCGATGACGAAGCCGCGGGGAATATATCTCGAGGCTTTCTTCGGAGCGGCTGAAGTAGGGCTCTTCGCGGTTCCGACTGAGAAGATATGCCTAGTTCCTCCTCAGCTTAAGCCCAGGCAGAAGAGGCTAATAAAGGAGGTTCTGGACGTATCCATCATACCGACGACCATCGCAGGATCAATTCTCCTCTCCCCCATGGCTATCGGGAACAGTAATGGAATAGTTCTCTCCAACATGGTCTTGGACGAAGAGCTCGAGGCGATCAAGAAGAAGGTCGGCGACGTGAACGTTGATGTGATCGAAGGAAGATACACGGCGGTCGGAAACTTGGTCTTGGCGAATGATAAAGCAGCGCTTGCCAGCAGTATTCTTCCGAAGAAAGCTGTTAAGAAAATCCAAGACGTATTAGGGGTTGAGGTCGTAACTGGAAGAATCGCTAAGAGGAGCTATGTTGGATCGCTGGCCGTGATAACGAATAGCGGTGGAGTGGTTTTTGCTGAGATATCAGAGGAGGAGGAGAAAAAGCTTTCCGAATTGTTCAAGGTTGATGTGATTCCGGGAACCGTGAATGATGGCGTCGGATTTGTGAGAAGCGGGATAATA
>CAZILE010000023.1:0-8126 GCA_964540045.1 uncultured Nitrososphaeria archaeon
CTACGGGACAGGAGCCTCAGTCCTGCGCCTTTGACCAGGCTTGGCTACCCCCGCACTTAGCTCCGCTCTCCCTTCCTTCTAGTTCTCTAAATAAACGTTATCTCGAAATTTTATCAGCATATCTTTTTATCTTCTTTATGGCTCTTTGAACGTCTTCTAGATCCTCTTTCTCCGAGAGGAGGACGTATTGCGGTATCCATACTGCTTCCTCTCTTGATGCTTTCTCCACGTTCAGTAAAGGTTTGCTTGATGGAAGGAACGGATAGTCGTAGAGCGGCTTGTAACCCGCGCTGCAAGGTATTCCTTCGGCTCGGAGCGCATCAACGAACCTCTGCTTCGGCAGGTTCGAGAACTGGCTTGGATCGTATTTGAAGATGTAGAGATGGTATGCGTGTCTGGTTACTTTTTTATCTTTTTTCAGCGGCGTTACCCCATCTATTTCTGAGAGAAGCTTGTCGAGGTATTCGGCTCCTCTTTCCCTCCTTCGCATGAGATTTGGAGATTTCTCAAGCTGAGCTAGCAGGATCGCTGCCTGAAACTCGGTTATCCTATAGTTCCATCCATAGATTTTATGCTCATACCATGGGCCTTCTTTCGGCCTCCCGACGTTCCTAAGGGACCAGACTTTATCCGCTATCTCGTCATAGTTCGTGGTCACCGCTCCTCCTTCCCCACATGTTATATTCTTTGATTGATAGAAACTGAATATCCCCGCGTCTCCTATTGCTCCAACTCTTCTTCCCCTCCACTCAGCTCCATGCGCTTGAGCCGCGTCCTCCAAGATCATCAGCGACCTCTCCTCCGCCAGCTCTTTCAGAGCATCCATGTCCGCCGGTCTTCCAGCGATATGAACAGGAATTATTGCCTTAGTCTTCTCGGTTACCAGCTTTCTGGCGGACTCCGGGTCGATCGTGTAGCTCTCGGGATCTATATCGGCATAAGATATTCTCAGCCCTAGGTCTATAGCCGAGGTCGCGGTCGCGATGAACGTGTATGCTGGGATTATCACCTCATCCCCGGGCTTCAGCCCCATGGCCTTCAGAGCTATCTTAAGGGCGGCAGTTCCACTCGAGCAGAGAAGAGCATGTTTAGCTTGCTGGAAATCCGCGAACTTCTTCTCAAACTCTTCTTGGAGTTTTCCGCCCACACTCCACCTCCCGCTTTTAAGAGCCTCGAGTAGAAACTTCTCCTCGCGCTGATCGTAGATGGGCCAGCTTGGATATTGTTTCCTCCTAACGGGCTCTCCGCCCAGTATCGCCGGTAGATCCATTCGCCTCAGCCGATAAGAGGTCTGCTGGGTGAAATAGATTTAGCTAGATCGATCCGGTTATGAAGGCTATTAAGCCTATGAGCATCCAGAGGAGGGTGAGGTTCTTGACCTTTAGAGCGCTCTCCTTCTCATGGTTCTTGAGAATCCTGTATGCTGAGTACAGAAATCCGATGTCGGCTACTGCAACTATTGGAAGATAGATCCATGAGACTAGGTTGAGGACATATGGAAGCGGGCTTAACGCGACCGCGGAGAAGTAGAACGTTGCTCCCAGCCTCGCCGCTGCTTCCGAGCCTCGGGTTCTCGCAATCGACTTTACCCCCCTCAAAGAATCTCCCTCGATATCTGAGATCCCTTTGATCACCTCTCTCCCAAGATTTGAAAAGAAGACCGGCAAGATGAAGGTTATGAGCCTCGGCGAGATGTATCCATCTGAGAGGACTGATCCGTAAATGAAGGGCGCCATGACGACGGAGCTTACAATCATGTTTCCCGGCAGACCGCCCTTCTTCAGCCACGCATTATACGTAAGTGAAGCTAAGAAGGCTAGGAGGGCGACGAGGAAGCACGAAAGGGAGGTTAGGAGCGCCGAGATTATTCCAACTACTCCGAGAATGCTTGACACGATTATCGCTTCGGCTTCTGATATCGCTCCGGAGGGGATAGGTCTCGAGGGAGCATTTATCGAGTCAACCTCCCGGTCGAAATAGTCGTTAAATCCCATCGAGCTCCCGCACAGCCCGTAAGCTGTTATGAATGCGAGGATAAGCTTATCGGCTTGAAAAAATTTATGATCCGATAGAACTATTCCAGCTATCACAGCGATATACATGAGGATCGAGTTCGGCGGCCTGGTTAACGTGATTAAAGCCCTTAGCTTCCTAGACATTTCTCAAATCCACCAAAGCGGCCTTGTAATATATGACCTCATTCCTCCTGTCGACCACTGCTATTACGAGCTCCTTTCTCATCTTCCTACATGCTGAAAGCCATTCTAAAATTCTCTCGATAAGGATGTTCTTCCCTTCCATGATCGGCGCCACTAGGTATTTTGCGGGCTCCTTCCCGTACTTCCCCCTCTCAAAGACCCTGAACCTCAGCTCCTGGTTAACTCCATCCTTGACCACATATCTTCTCTCCCTGAGATCCCTATAGACTACATAATCCCTCCAAATGTTTTCGTCTAGTTTCTTTAATGTTTCCAGAAGCTTGTTGAAGTTAAGCTCCTCGCCGGACTCGGATAGAACGCTCATCCTACCGATCTCCACGAGATATAGGGTCTCGGGATATGAGTAAGCTATCAGACCCCCGGATGGCTCCCTGGAACCATACCCCCTTGAAAGAAGCTTCAAAGTCTTATCATTCTCCTCAGCCTCGATCTTGCCGCTTACGAACCTAGCGACCGCGCCTCCATTCCTTCCTTGATCACCCATAATCTCCGCCATCCCGCTTCCATCACCTACAAGCTAGCATAAAGATATAGGCGATAGTGGATAAGCTTTGGTTAAGGAGAGTGCTTGGCCATGGCCCGGACGAGAAGCTTGGTTGCCGCCTCGATCACGCTGCTTCTCATCGGCCTTTTAGCAGGCTATCTCATGGGAGCCGGAACGGCGGTCAAAACCACTGCAACCATCTTCACAACCCTAACAAGTGAGAAGGAGACGACGACCACCCTAACGGTAACGAGTGCTCTAAGTAGCGGCAGAACCATGATCTCAGAATCCACGACAACAATAACGGTGACGAAGGTTACAGCTCAGCCGCAGACGGTAACTCTGATAAAGCATGTAACGATTACGGTGGAGAAGACCGTTAAGGAAGTGGAAGTTAAAACCATATGTTTTCCCAAAGCCGTGGGTGGATGTGCTGACCTTCTAATAGATCTGATAAATCGGGCCAATAAGAGTATACACGTGATGATTTACAGCTTCACATTAGACAAGATAGCAGATGCTTTGATAGATGCCAAGCTCAGAGGAGTTGACGTAAGGATCTTGGTTGAAAAGGAGAAGGCGTATCAAAGGGGCAGCGAGATCCCGAGGCTTATCGAGGCCGGCGTCGAAGTAGCCTTAGACTCGAACCCGAATCTAATGCATCATAAGGTCATGATCGTTGACGAGAAGATCGTCGTAACCGGAAGCTACAATTGGTCCTGGTCGGCTGAGAACCGGAATGATGAGAACTTGATAGTGATCTTAGGATCGGAAGCGGCGGCAATCTATGAAGCCGAGTTCGAATCCCTTTGGAGCGGCGCTGAAAAGCTCTGACCGTAAAAAGGTTAAATTCCAGTCAAGCTCGCAGATTCGCGAGGGATAGAGCTATTGTTTCGAGACCTGCTCTCCACTGGCTTGAGAAGCTCGTGGCCAAAGCTTTAAGAGAGTCGGGAAGGCCGCTGAGCTTCGAGGAAGCCGCGAGGCTTATCAATAGGGATGTCGGATCGGTTGCTAAGGCCGCTCTCTGGCTCTCAAGTAAGGGGCTTGTCTCGGTTGAAGAACTTGAGAAGAAGATTGTAAAGCTGGGTGATGAAGGCGAGCTTTATGCCGCGCGTGGGCTTCCTGAGCGGAGGCTTATCCAAGAGCTGAAGTCTTCGGGCGAAAGAGCTGAGCTGACGGCTCTCAAGGAAAGGCTCGGTGAAAAGGAGTTCAACATAGCCGTTAGCTGGGCAAGGCGGAGAGGCTGGATCGAGATCGAGAAGTCTGCTGAAGGTGTTTACATTAGGCTTGTGGCCGAGCCTGGGGAGCTTCCGGAGGAGAAGGCTCTCAGAATTTTGAAGGATGGTGAAAGGGAGCTCTCAGACCTTCCTGAAGATATTCGAGAGGCTTGCTCAGCCTTAGCATCCAGGCCAGGGGTCCTCGAGGTCAAAGTCAAGAAAGTCCACATACTGAGACCTACGGAGGAGCTGATGAAGCTCGATAGATCGGTCTTCGAGGCCGAGGAAGTTACTAGGCTTACTCAGAGCCTTATCGCCTCGGGTGAGTGGAGAAAGGTTAGGCTTAGCAAGTTTGACGTTCATGCCCCAACTCCGCCGATCTTCGCTAACAAGAGGCACCCGCTCCGAGAGCTGATCAAGATAGTGAAGGAGGTCTTTGTCGAGATGGGGTTTGAGGAGATCAGAGGCCCCCTAGTCGAGCTAGCCTTTTGGAATTTCGACGCGCTATTTCAGCCTCAAGATCACCCGGCCAGAGAGATGCATGATACCTTCTATCTGGCTGAGCCTGAGTTCGGAGACCTACCAGAGCATTTAGTTGAACCTGTTAGGCGGACTCATGAAGATGGCGGCGACACGGGTTCGACGGGCTGGAAGTATAAGTGGAGGGAGGAGGAGGCGAGGAGACTTCTCCTAAGAACGCATACGACAGCGACGACGATAAGATGGCTCGCTGAGCACCGGGAGCCGCCTGTGAAGGTCTTCTCGGTTGATAGAATTTATCGGAACGAGAGAGTTGACTGGAAGCATTTGGCGGAGTTTCATCAGATTGAGGGGATCGTGATGAGCGAGGACGTCTCATTTAGAGATCTACTAGGATTGATTAAGGAGTTCTATGCCAGGCTAGGCTTAAAGAACGTGAGGTTTAGGCCGAGCTACTTCCCCTATACCGAGCCCTCAGCAGAAGCAATAGCATACTTGGAGGATAAGAAGACCTGGCTCGAGCTTATCGGAATGGGGATCTTCAGACCTGAGGTAACCAAGCCGCTTGGAGTGAAGCATAGAGTTCTCGCATGGGGAGGTGGGTTAGAAAGACTAGCCCTCGCTCTCTACGACTTAGACGACATAAGGACATTCTACCTCAACGACCTAAACTGGATTAGAAGCCTCCCCTCAACTTACCTTAGCAGAAAGGTAGGTCTGATCTAACTCTTACTCATATGCTGGAGGCGGCTCAATTGAAGAAATCCATTCTATGAACTTTCTAGCAGATCTAGCCCTGTGAGAGAACTTGTTTTTCTCACTGACGTCCATCTCCCCAAAGGTTCTTCCATCTCCTTCGGTGGGAACGAAGATCGGGTCGAATCCGAAACCCTTTGACCCCCGCGGCTCCTTCGAGATATATCCTTCAACCTCTCCGGTGAAGATCTTGACAGGCTCGGTTATAGGCGAGTAAAATGCTATGACTGAGAGGAACCTTGCTCTCCTATCTTCCACGCCCTCGAGGAGCTTAAGAACGCCATTTATCCCGATAGTCTTGAAGACGTAGCTGCTGAAGGGGCCTGGAAAGCCGTTTAAAGTATCTATGAATAGACCTGCGTCCTCAACCATAACAGGCTCTCTAAGAACGCTATAAGCGTAGACGGCGCTACTCTCTGCAATGAGCTTCAGGTCCACGGCCTGGATCTCAGGGGTCTTCATGGGCTCGATCCTAAATCTTAACCCGTATTCGGAGAAGAGTTCCTTGAACTCTTCGGCCTTCCCTGGGTTACTTGTTACGACGACGAACCTAAGACCTTTTTCTCCTCTCTTCGACATATCTTCCACGTCTCCTAATCTCCTTAACCTTCTCGATCACCTTAAACATGAACTCCCTTCCAGTTACCATTGAATAACCTCTTAGAAAGTTTTTCATGAATATTCCCCTCACCGGATGATGAACGCTTTCAAGACTTCGATCAAGGAGATGGACATCGACCGCGAGTTCTTCTAGGTCGTCGGTCATCAAACTCAACCCAAAGTCTATCAGATATAGGTCTCCACTTTCATCCAAGATTATGTTAGATGTCGTTAGGTCTCCGTGAGCAATCCCGCCTTTATGCATCTTCCCAACAATCGCACCGAGCTTAGAGGCGATCGACTTGATTGATTTCTCAGGAAGATTGTCGAGAACCTTCTTTAGCTCAGCCCCATCAATTAGCTGAAGATACAGAGTGGCGTTGCTCCGATCCATCATTATAACTGCTGGACACGGGATTCCAAGCTTCCTTAAGCTCGTGATCACCTTTGCCTCATGAAGCGTTCTCCGATCCCTAATCCACCTATCGAGATCAGGCATTCGGTAAGGCTTGGGAACTCTATGCTTCGAGACTAGATTAAAACCGTTCCATTTCAGTTTGGAGATCACGGCTTCGGCGCCTATTCTTATCACATTCAACTCGACCCCAAGCGCCATGCGTTTTCACCTATAGCCCCATCTCACGCCAAAGAGCCTCGACCTCATCTATCCTGAACCTCGGCCTAACCTTACTCTCCTCAACCTGAAGCACCTGGCCTGCCAGAAGCTGAAGAACCCCTGTCCACGCGATCATTGCCCCATTGTCCCCAGCGTACTCGGGGGGAACCACGGAGACCTTAGCCCGATGTAGTTTAGCCATTTCCTCCATCATCTTCCTAAGCCTTCCGCTTCTCGCCAAACCACCGACTAAAAGGATCTCACTTTTCTCGGTGTAAGCTAGCGCTCTCTCAAGGGTCTCCGTGAGCATGCTGTAAACCGTCTCAGTGATGCTCAGGCAGAGATCCTCAAGCTCAACTCCCTGATTAAGCATCTTTAAGGCGGCCGTAAGCAATCCTGAGAAGGAGACATCCATTCCCTTAACCCTATATGGAAGAGGGTGAAAATGCTCACCCCTCCTGGCATATTCCTCGGGCGCGGGCATAGGGCCTATTCCAGCCTTGATTCCGAAGATGTCAAGGCAGTTTCCAGCGGCTATATCGAGAGTCTCTCCGAAGATCCTGTATCGCCCATCCATATACCCCGTTATCAGGGTGTTTCCACCAGCAACATATAACACGATGGGGTCCTTACATCCGGTTAGGAGCCTGCCAATCTCGATATGGGCCAGTCCATGGTTTACTCCGATGAGCGGTTTGTTGAGCTTAAGGGCGAGCACTCTGGCTATTGTAGCTCCAACCCTAAGACAAGGCCCCATCCCGGGGCCGATCGAGAAGCTTATTCCGTCAAGGTCTTCAGGTCTTACTTCGGCTTGGCTCAACGCCTCTTTAATTGCCTTAGACGCAATTTGACCGTGATGCTGCGCAGCCTCTCTGGGATGGATTCCGCCCTCCTTCGGCTTATAGATATATCTGATGTTTGCTAGGATCTTGCCGGAGCTTGAGGTGATTCCTACCCCGAAGGTGTGGGCTGTTGACTCTATCCCTAGGACGAGCCTCTCCGAGGATTTTGCTTCAGTCAAGCCAGCTAACATGAGGGAGGTTCCTTTTTGAGGTTTAGCCTTTCCAGATGACCTCAGCTACATCATTCAGTCCGAGATCTTCAAGCTTACTCTTCAAAGGCTTTCCGGTCTTCTTATCCCATCCCAGAGCATCATAAACCTCGTTAATGAGCGCGTCGAGGTCCCTGATCCGCTGTCCCTTAGTTGGCCCTGTCGCAAGAGGTTCCATGAGCCTTTTCGGAAGCCTATCGTCTCTCCTGCTAACGCCCTCCCTAATATTGAAGCACCTCTTCAAGGTATAGACCCGGTCAGATACCTGGATTAAGGCTTGAGGGCTGAGATCCCACCCCGTTAAAGCCGACACCAGCCTCGAAAGCCTCCTCGGATTAAGGTTTCGATCCGCCTTATCCTGCATACCGAACCTACAGATCCCCAGTATGCTGGCGAGCTCTCCGTAAAGCCAGAGAAGCCTGCAGGCTTCGCCTCTTCTAACTCCGGCTTCCTCAAACCTGCTTGGTGGAGGCCATGGAAGTCCGAGCTCTCTTAGCCCCATGTCAGCTTGACTGTAATCCCATATAGGTGCCCAGGCGGGCTCGATGTGACATCCCCCTCTCGGGTTTCCGATAGCATATTGGATGGCAATTGATTTCGAAGTTCCCCTCGGGTCATGAGCCGGGATCTCCAAGCCCTTGCCGTGGCATGCGAAGGCTTCTGCTCCGCTGCCGAGCTTTTCAGCAGCCTTTCTAACTCCTTC
>CAZILE010000023.1:8226-10952 GCA_964540045.1 uncultured Nitrososphaeria archaeon
ATGCGAAGGCTTCTGCTCCGCTGCCGAGCTTTTCAGCAGCCTTTCTAACTCCTTCGGCAAGCAGATCTCCAATCCTCTTCCGCTCAATTATCAGCTCGAGGATAGCTAGGCATGCGTCAGCATCGCCCCAGCCAAGCTTGATCCCGCCCGTATCTTCCTCGGTTATCAAGCCTTTCTCGAATGCCTCGATTGCGAAGGCTATCACATTTCCAGCGGAGATTGTATCAATGCCGTAGGTATTATAGAAGTAGCTCGCTCTAAGAAGTGGTTCGAGCGAGTCTATCATGAGCTGGGCTCCTAGCATGTCAGCCGTCTCGTATTCAGCTCCTTCGTGAGGTGGGGTCATGTAAGGTCCTGATGGAACCCAGATGTATCTCCCGCAGCCTATCACGCATCCGAAGCAAGCTCGTCTCTTGATTAGGTATTTTCTTGAGAGTTCCTCTGCTGAAAGCTTGTCCGCGTTCTCATAGTAGCACGTCTGGAAGTTCTTCGTTGGCAGCGCACCCTCCTCATTAAAGATCGTGAGAGCTCTGATGGTGCCTCTCAGCCCTAGATCATTTCGCTTCCTTCCAACCGCTTGAGCGGCTTCCATTGCATCCTCATAAAATTCCTCAGGCCTCGCGGCCTCGATCCCTTTGTCTCCATCAACTATTATCGCTTTGAGCTTCTTAGACCCCATTACCGCTCCCCCACCGCATCTTCCCGCAGCCCTATCGTAATCCACCATTATGCTCGCATATCTTATCAGCCTCTCACCCCCCGGGCCTATACAAGCTACAGACGCATCAGGGTTCCTGACTTCCTCGAGAAGGATGTCGGTTGCCTCATGAACCATCTTGCCCCAGAGATGGGACGCTTCGCGGATCTCAACAACATCATCATATATGCTTATGTAAACCGGCTTCTCCGACGATCCTTCAATGATCAGGAAATCATAGCCGGCGTACTTGAGCTTTGGGCCGAATTTTCCTCCAGCTCTGGATTGGCCGAAGATCCCGGTGAGCGGGGACTTGAAGCAGAACTCAACACTCCCGGAGCAGGGAGTGAGAGTTCCGGTCAGGGGCCCGGTCGCGGCTATGAGCTTGTTCTCGGGGCTGAGCGGGTCTACCCCTTTATCGAGTTCATCCCATAGGATTCTCGCAGCGTATCCGGTTCCGCCCAAATAGAGCTTTAATAGATCTCTTCTTAGATTCTCTTTAATGATCTTTTTCTTGGAGAGATTTATCCGCAGAATTTTGCCGGCATAGCCGTAAAGCTTTTGACTCGTCATCCCGTTCACCCCGCATCGGGTCTATAGGGCGTTAGCTCTTTCCTCTGAAGCCTAGAGAAGGTTATCTGCTTGTACTTCGCAGCTTTCTCTGAGTCTAAGTATAGAAGCGCGTTCTCGGGGCAGGCCTTAACGCATTCAGGGTCACCATCACATAGGTCACACATCAAGGCTTTACCAGACTCGGGGTCTAACGTTGCGGCGCCATAAGGGCAGACGTGCACGCAGATTCCGCATCCAGTACACCTCTTCGGATCGACCTTGATCGCTCCCGTTTTCATATTCCTTGAGATCGCGGCGGAGGGGCATGCGCTGATGCAGAGGCCGCATTGGATGCAGTATATTGGGGAGTCTATTGGCTCATGGGCAATCCTTACGACGTGGATTCTTGATCTCATCGGGTTCATCGTCTTAAGATGCTTGTAGGAGCATGCGAGCTCGCAGATCTTGCATCCCGTGCATTTATTCGGGTTAACGATAAGCGTCTTTAACATGTGGAGGGAGAGGTACACTTCTCCCGTTTTAAACATTTTTCATTTTGAGGCTTCGCCGGGGCAGTAGCCTTAAAATGATCGCTCTTGACGTAACTTATAGCGTGTTTATGCTGATCGACCGTTTCGGGAGACCTGTGAGAGGATTGAGGATCTCGGTTACCCCAGCCTGCGATCTCAATTGCTTCTTCTGTCATAAAGAGGGCTTAGGAGGAAGTTCTCGTATATTGATGACCCCGGGTGAGATTGAGCGGATAGTTAAGGTCGCAATGAACCTCGGGGTGGATTCGGTTAAGCTTACGGGGGGTGAGCCGATGATGAGACCGGACATCTTAGAGATTGTTGATAGGCTTGGGAGGCTTGAATTAAGTGATTTATCTATGACGACGAACGGGTTTAGGCTCGTCGAGTTCGCCGCCGATCTTAAGAGGCTTGGATTAAGGCGGGTTAACATTAGTTTCCATTCTACTCGTCCGGACCGTTATGCTAGGATAGTGGGGTTGAGGGCTGGGGAGGCTGAGAAGAGGCATGAGATGCTTGTTGAGGCGATTAAGAGGGCTGTTGAGGTCGGGTTTAGCCCTGTCAAGCTTAATGCCGTCATCGTTAAGGGAATTAATGAAGATGAATTGGATGATCTCATAAAGTTCGCTGAAGGACTTGGATCGCAGAGTGAGATAGTTGTTCAGCTCATCGAGCTTGTTGGATGCGGCTTAGCTCAAAACCTCTTGAAGTCCTATTATTTCGATTTATCGCAGCTTGAGAGGGTGGTCGCTGAGAAGGCGGTTAAGAAAATCGTTAGGAGCCTTCATTTCAGGAGCAGGTATCTTCTTCCGAGCGGGGTTTGGGTTGAGTTCGTTAAGCCAACCGGAAACTACCTCTTCTGTATGAATGATACTAGGCTCAGGATAACCTACGATGGGAAGTTTAAGCCGTGTCTGATGCGGAGCGGGAACGAGGTGGAGTTTCTT
>CAZILE010000024.1:0-10639 GCA_964540045.1 uncultured Nitrososphaeria archaeon
TCGGAGGTACATCTAGCTCTTGAAGCGAAGAAGCTCTTGGAGGAGAGAGGACTAAGAGTTAGGGTTGTCAACCTGGCTTCCTTTGAGATATTTGAGCTTCAAGACAAAGAGTATAGGGAAAGAGTGATCCCCAAGTCGGTTAAGCGGAGAGTCGCGATAGAGGCGGGAGTGGGGCTCTGCTGGTACAAGTATGTTGGAGATGAGGGGCTCGTGATAAGTGTCGAGCGGTTCGGTAAATCGGCTCCATACAAGGATTTGATGAAAGATTTCGGATTCACTAGCGAGGCCGTCGCTGAGAAGATCTTAAACTACTTTAACCTAAAGTAAAGTGATATTTTCTCCTACTTCTTACCTTTAGCTATTTTGTGAGGGGTTGGAAGCGAATCAATCATATCTATCATGTCAAGCCAAGCTTGAAGGAAGCCCTTCGGTGGATCGTAAGCCTCTTTCAGCAATTCCTTGAAATATTTCTTCAGCTCCTCCTTTTTCGCTCCATTCATGTATCTTCTCCAAAGCTGAAAGAGGTAGGAGTCTCGATCGTCTGAAATATAAGCGTAGTAGATTCCATAGAGAGCCTTATAATAGCCGTCATCTTCGAGCCTCTTCCGCAATCTTCTCAGAGATTCCTCAGCCTTACTGAGCTTTCCCGAGAACAAGAGGGTGAGGAAGTTCCTCAGGGCCCTCTTGCTTGGAGCGGTCATCATGCCTCCTCCAAGTCCTCTATACCGTTTTCAGTTATCCTAAAGAGAGCCTCGCCCTCTGGAAGGTAAGGGCTTGCGACAAGCCTAGCTATCCTTACGTTCTTCCCAGCAGCCTTCCTCAAATATATTCTAGTATGACTCGTGTGACCAACTATATGCCCTCCCACGGGTAGGACTGCCATAGCGCTGAAGAACTCATCCGGCCTCGCCATCACCTGATTTGTAACTACCGCAGCCGCGTTAAACGCTCTCGCCAGCCTCAGAAGCTTGTGCATATGCTTGTTCAGCTTCTGCTGCCTCTCTGGAAGATTTTGCCTTCCAACATACTCGCTCCTGAAATGGGATGTTAGTGAGTCCACTATGATAAGCCTCACATTATTCTCCTTAATCACCCTGTCAGCCTTCTCTAAGAGGAGAACTTGATGATCACTATTATAGGCTTCAGCATAAATTATTTTGTTACATGCCTCATCCGGGTCAAGACCGACGCGCTTAGCCATTTGAACTATCCGCTCGATCCTGAAAGTGTTTTCTGTGTCTATATACAGCGCTGCTCCACTCAATCCTCCCCTCTCCGGTGGAAGCTGAACATTCACAGCGAGCTGATGGCAGAGTTGAGATTTACCGCTGCCGAATTCTCCAAAAAACTCGGTTATCGACTGAGTCTCAACTCCGCCTCCGATGAGGTTGTCAAGAGATTTGCTCCCGGTCGTTATCCTGCCGACCCCCTTCTTCAGGTCAGCGAG
Source organism: uncultured Nitrososphaeria archaeon (assembly GCA_964540045.1). Lineage (GTDB taxonomy): Archaea > Thermoproteota > Nitrososphaeria_A > Caldarchaeales > Wolframiiraptoraceae > Wolframiiraptor. Next base: position 1,448 of record CAZILE010000024.1, read on the forward strand.
CTGCTTAGCCGTAACCCAGCTAACCTCGATCGCCTCCCTGGCAGCTGCGATTATCTCCGCCGCTCTCTTCTCACCTATGCCAGCCGCCGCGAGCTCCGCCACAGTTGCCGTTGCTAAAGACTCTATAGTCGAAAATCCTATCTCTCTGAGCTTCTGGGCCGTGGCCACGCCGACCGATGGGAGATCCTCGATCCGCAGGTAAACCTTCTTCTCCGCGGCCACCCCGCCTCCGCCCCCTGCTTCTCTTCTACTCCGTCTAGGCACCTTCTCCCCACATGAGCTACACGATCCCCCTATTTAATTCTAGGGGTATCTCCGGTTTTCGGCTGGAGATCATTGAAGAAAGCGCAAGGTTGAGTTAGCTTCTTTTTCTCCCAGGCTTCTCCAGAGTCTTCTCGAGGTATTCGTGGAAGAAGAACCAGATCGAGAAGACCGCGAGGGATGCTCCTATCCCTATTGCTAGGCCCGTGTAGAGGGACTGTTTTACGGGTTCGCTCAGTGCGGTTACGTCGATCAGCATTGCGGTTAGGAGTAGCATTATGATGAAGAAGAGATAGCCCTTCATCCTGCTCTCAACCCTGATTTTCTCAATTATCCCCGAGAACGCGGCGAAAAGAATTATTGCAAGGAGGATCACGCTTATCACTCTGGCGCCGTAAAGTAGGAGAGAATTAGCTAGCTCGACATATGCTTCTCCAAGGAAGATGTTTATCAAGCCGTAGACGGCTGCTAGGAGGACGCCGATATAAAATATGGCTTGGATCACCGAGTTTACGGATAACGGAAGCTTCACCCCGAGGTACTTCTCTAAGAGTTCGTCAATATTAGCTACTGAAAGGAGCTTTCTAATTAACCCGCCGACGAGCTTTAGTACAACGAATGCTGCTAAGATTATGATTATACCTATGATCAATTTTGGGACGAGTGTCATGAACTCCGATACTAGCTGGGAAAAGAACTCCTCAAACGGCTCTTCGCTGATCCCATTCATCCCTCACACCACTGGAATTCCAGCTATTTAGCTTAGCTTTCCTCCACATTAAAATCCGGCCAGAAAGAAGAGCAACCTATAAATCACGTAGAGGAGCATTAGAATTACCGCTAAAGCTAAGAGCCTAAGACTTAGGAGAATAGTCTCCCTGCTTGTCTCAACTGCATAAGAGTATCCGATCAAGCTGCTTGAGTAGATGAGATGGGAGTATGTTCTGGCGACATGCTCCGGGACCACTGCTACCTCCGGTAATGTCAGGAATGCCAAAACCACTGAGATCGCCACCATTGCAATCACTGATACGAACAGGATTAGATATCTCTGGCCAAAGAAGATGCCGAAGGGGGTCGCGAAGAACTGAGACAAATTTCCTAGGACCGACATCATTATGCTTGACCTGACCGCTCCGAACTCCTTCAAATATCTAGCGAAGAGGAAATTTCCGAGAAAGCTCGCTCCGGTTCCCACTAACCCGTTGAACGCAGAGATGCCGACATGCGCCGTCGGAATCGGTATTAGGAAGGCGGCAAGCGGCGTTAACATACACATTCCGAGAGCTATTCTGAAGGTTCTAAGAGATCGCTTAGCCCAGAGCATGGAGCCCAAGATGCTGGAGATTGTGGCTGCAAAGTTCATGGCCGCGGCAACGTAGTCTGGTGCGTTTAGAACATTCATTAGGTATGGTGCCCAGAAAATTCCTAGAAGGTTTCCCGAGATTAAGAATGCTAAGAAGAATGATGATATGGAGAACATCTGCTCAGGTCTCCGGACGACCTTGGGGATCTCCGCCCCCTCTATGTGCTTCATATCAGCTAAGGCCAGCATCATGGTAGACAGAAGGCCTATCAAAGATCCTATGCCGAATGTTATGATGAATTTGGTATCTGAGGGGAGAATGGCGAGAAGAACTATTGCCGCCACCGAGCCAATTATACTCATCACGTTATATGCTATGGTCCGCTTCGCCGTAACATCCCTGATCCCAGCCTCGTCGAAGGATGAGTAGATCAGCAGGTTCATGAACGAGCCGAGAAAGGTTGATGAGACGTTTATCACGGCGTAAAAGAAGGCTATGCCGATCATATCTTTGAAGAAGACTATTGGGATCCAGAAGATCCTCTCGCACGCGTGGAATATTAGGAACTTCGGCTTCACCCTCCGCACCACAAATCCCGGAAACCTATACAGAATTATGGAGGCTATGGATGAAATTAGGGTCGCCGCCACGAACATCAAGGAGATCCCGCTTACGTCGAAGCCCATAGAAGCCAGGTAAATCACGAAGATATTCCTAGTCAAGGATAGGTAGATTCCGGCGAAAGCTATCTCGAGAGCCAGTAGAAGCTTCAGATTCCACCCTCTAGCCCTCGGCAACAACTCGATATTCTCAATTAGGTTCACAGCTTTAAGAATCGTTCTCCACACCTGATTGAGGCTTACTATGTGCGCCAACTTTGGCTTGATGGGCGTAGGAAACTTTTATATAAGGTTAACGATAAAAACCTACTGATGGTTTACGAATTTTTCTCAAGCTTAGCCGCTTGGATAGTTAATGCCACTCCAAAGATCATCACTGCTGTCATAATCCTGATAATAGGCTGGGCTATTGGAAGAGGGCTCGGCGCGGCAATAAGTAGGATTCTTGATAAGGCGGGCGTCGACGATGCTCTCAGAAAGACCTCAATCGGCAGAGCCATAGAGAAATCCGGAATCTCGATTCCAAAATTTTTCGACGTATTGATAAGGGCGTTTATCTACCTCATAGCCGTTTTCGCGGCAGTCAACGTCCTTGAGATAGAGTTCCTAACCCATTACATGCAAATGGTAGTTGAGTATTTGCCGAGCTTCATAGCTGGGGTATTCATCTTAATTTTCGGACTGATGGTCTCAGACTTCGTGGGAGACGCGATTAGAGCTGTCGGAAGAGAGGCGAAGATAGAGTACGCTGGAGCTGCATCCCTCCTAGTTAGGGGGATAATGTATCTGGTCGTCATAATAATAGGCTTATCAACGATGAGGATCGATGTGAGCATACTATATACGATAGTCACGGCCCTCTCCTGGGGGTTAGCGGGCGCTGTAGCGATCGGAGGAGGAATAGCTCTCGGGTTCGGATTAAGAGACTTCGTAGCAAAGAGGGCTGAAACTTGGGCTGAGACCGCGCGGAAAACGGCCGAAGGACTAGAACCTAAGAAGACCAGAAGGGGATCTAAGAAATAGCGTAAATTAACTCTCTCCCTTTCTTTTCGAAGAACCTATATTCTTAGAGAGACTAATCAAGCTCGATAGGAAAATGTTTTGGAAGCGGAAAGTCTACATGGATTATGCCTCCACGACCCCCGTAGACCCTAGGGTCATCAAGGCAATGCTACCTTACATGAAGGAAAAGTTTGGAAACACGATGAGCCCTCATAGCTGGGGGATGGAGGCAAGAGAAGCCCTCGAATCCGCGAGGGAAGAAGTCGCCTCATTTATTGGCACTGCTCCAACAGAGCTAATCTTCACGAGCAGCGCGACCGAGAGCAATAACCTGGCGATAAAGGGCGTAGCGTTAGCGAACAGAAATATAGGAAGACATCTAATTACATCGGTGATTGAGCATCCGAGCGTCTTAGAACCATTTAAATGGCTTGAACGAAATGGGTTTGAGGTCACTTATCTCACCGTAGACAGATACGGCCTTATTGATCCCGCCGTAATCGATGATGCTATCAGGGATGACACGATCTTGGTCTCGATAATGCACGCCAACAACGAGATAGGCACGATCGAGCCTATCGAAGAGATAGGGGAGATCTGCAAGGAGAGGGGAGTCATCTTTCACGTCGACGCTGCTCAGACCCTTGGAAAGCTCCCGGTCGATGTAAGGAGGCTGAATGCGGATCTACTTACCATAAGTGGCCACAAGATCTATGGGCCGAAGGGCATCGGAGCACTCTACATTAGAGAGGATGTTAAAATCGAGCCCCTCCTACATGGCGGAGGTCATGAATACGGCTTGAGATCGAGCACCGTAAATGTGGCAGGCGCAGTAGGGTTAGCCGAGGCATGTAAAATTTGCCGAAGAGAGAGGGAGGATGAAATTGAGAGGCTTAGAAAGATTTACGCGAAGCTCGTCGGAGAGGTCTCCGAACTGAAGGGGGTCCATTTGACAGGCCATCCGGAGAAGAGGCTTCCGACCATAGCGAGCTTCTGGCTTGAGTTCATCGACGGAGAGAGACTGATCATGGAGCTTAACGAGAGAGGAATAGCTGCCTCGACGGGCTCAGCCTGCTCGAGTGGAAAACTTGAGCCAAGTCATGTCCTCCTGGCCATAGGGTTGAATGAGAGGCAAGCGAAAAGCAGCCTCAGACTCAGCATCGGAAGATGGACTAAGCCTAAGGAGGTCGACTATGTGATCCGGTCGCTGATAGAGATCTCGGAGAAGTATGGTAAATAACTGGTTCACAGGATTCTCATAAGAAGAGGTCGATGAAGGCCGTCTCGCTCATCTCGGGTGGAATAGACTCTCCGGTCTCGGCCTATCTGATGCTCAGGAGAGGAGTAGATCTTGTTTACGTTCACTTCCACAGCTTTCCCATAGTCTCAAAGGCGAGCATACATAAAGTGATCCAGCTCGTAAAGGTTCTCAGCAGATACCAATCTCCCAGCACCGTTTATCTAATACCTCTAGGAGGGATTCAGACTTATCTTAGGACGAGAATTGACCCGAGATATCTCATAATCCTGTATAGGAGGTTCATGCTTAGGATCGCTGAGAGGGTTGCTGAGCAAGAGAGAGCCGAGGCGATAGTAACCGGGGAGAGCTTGGGCCAAGTCTCCTCTCAAACTCTCCAAAATCTCAAAGTAATAGATTCCTCAACGAGGATTCCGATCCTCAGACCGCTGATAGGATTCGACAAGGAGGAGATCGTCGGCCTCGCGAAGAGCATCGGAACCTACGAGATCTCGATAAAGCCTCAGGAGGACTGTTGCACCCTATTCGCCCCGAGAAGGCAAATAACCGCGGCGAGGCTGGATAAGATAAAGGAGGTGGAGGAAGGCCTACCGATGAAGAGGCTCGTAGATGATGCGCTGAAGAAGGCTGAGAGAATGGTAGTGGAGATCACTTGAACCCTATTTTTTCAGCCAGTACAGCTCCATGTATCCGCAGTTCACGCAGACCCTTGTCTCAACGGATTCATACTCCTGGAACTCGGATGGCAGTAAGCTCTTCACGGAGAATGGACCGATTCTCGCTGACAAGCTCTTCACAACACTTCTCATCTCTCCACCGCACTTAGGGCATCCAGAGTTCATGAAGTTCTTCGATTAAACCATTTGATAGCTTTAACGCCCCGGCGTTAAAGCAAATCTACGGAATAAAAAGAATCAAGAATGGGCTTCAAGTCGGTGAGCCATATCTGAGAGTTACATGGCTGCGAGCTCAGAGCTTAGTTTCTTCGCTAAGGCTACTAGCGTCAAAACTGGGGGGCTTCCCGGCGCGTTTGGGAGTATGCTCGCATCGCATATATATAGACCACTTATCTCGGTCTGGAAGCCGCGATTCACGACTTTTCCTAAGGCGGCTGTTCCCCCCAGATGGGCTCCTCGAACTTTAGTGACAAATATTGATTTGGATTTGGCGCCTGCCTGGCCAAGTATCTGCTTAGAAACTTCGATCCCCTTTTCAAGTTTCTTCAAGTCGTTGCTGGTTACCGGCTTTTCGATCCTTCCGCTTGGAAGCACCCTCCCAGATGAATCATCAGCTATCTTCGTCATCAATCCTAAGAGCCTATCTCTCTTGAAAGCAAACGGTTTCTTCGATAGGGGAGGAGACATGAGCATGTCGAGCTTCACATCCATTATCGGGGATATTATGAAGCCGTGATTTCCGTGGAACTCGTCTATTACCGTCGCCATTCCAAGCTCCTCGCCCATTCCCGACCGCTCTAAAAGACCATAGGTATTCACGAAGAGGTCAGCGAACAGGCCCTCACCCGCATCTAATCCAGATTTCTGCAAGATCACCGGCGTTCCAAGTCCTCCAGCCGCTAACACTATGTTTTGTGCATAGATTTCATGAGCTCCAGAAGAGTCTCTCACTTGAGCTCCCCTTACTTCTCCTCCTTTGTGAAGAACCTTTACTGCCTCGGCATTTTTTATGAGCTTAGCCCCCATCCTCCTAGCCTCACCGAGTAGGTTAAGGGAAGTCCACTTCGCGCCATACTTGCATCCTAACACACATGCGCCGCATATCCTACATCGCTTAAAGTCCACGAACTTCGGCATGGGCTTAACATTGTATCCGAGCTCCATGGAAGAGTCTCTCAGAATCGTCGTCCTCGTCCCGAAGAAGCTTTCAGGCGTCACGACGACCCCTAGCTCGCGCTCAGCCTCCTCAAGCTCCTTACCTATATCTACTCCAACATTCTTTAGCTCGGTTTGGAGCGCCCTGACCCCGTTTCCGAGGGTGACCATCGTTGATCCGCCAACCATAATCGTTCTTAGAAGCTCCGTTCCCTCAACCGAAACCTCTCCAGCCCTGAAGCTCCCTGAATAGAACTTCAAAGCTCTCCAAGAGGTACCCAGCTTATTCATTCCACCCTTCTCCACGACCATAACCTCTGCTCCTCGCGATGCAAGCTCTTTGGCAACCGTGGCTCCGCCGGCTCCAGAGCCTATGATCAGAAAGCTTGAACCCACACTAGAACCTCTGATTAGAGGAGAGAAGACCTATATTAGTTAAGTAGCTCAGATTTGGCTAGGATGTGACGGGCGATCATTTCGCCTTCTTTACGGAAGAAATTGATGTTTAAAGCCTCCTCAAATCCTTCTTAAGCTGAAATGAAGGCAGTTCTCGTAGTATGTGATGGTTTGGGGGATAGGCCAACGAAGGCTCTGGCAGGCTTAACACCTCTTCAAGCTGCAAAGGCTGAGACCTTCGATCGAATAGCCTCAGAAGGAGAATGCGGGATAATGGATGTCATCGCGCCTGGTCAGCCTCCTGGAAGTGATACCGCGCATCTCGCGCTCTTCGGCTATGACCCCTTTGAATGCTACCCTGGGAGAGGAGCTTTCGAGGCTCTGGGAGTTGGGGTCGACCTTCAGCCTGGAGACGTAGCCTTCAGGTGCAACTTCGCCACAATGAACGATGATGGAATCGTAGTTGATCGAAGGGCTGGAAGGATAAGTAGCGATGAAGCGAGAAAGCTTGCTGAAGCCTTGAGAGAGATAAGAATCGAGAGCGTGAGCGGCGTCCAGCCGATATTTCACCACTCATCTGAGCATAGAGGGGTCCTAGTTCTCCGAGGAGAAAGGCTCTCAAGACACGTTTCAGACGTCGATCTACATAAGACTGGAATCAAGCCCCCGGTCCCGAAGCCTCTTGACAGCAGCCCCGAGGCAGAGAGAACAGCGAAGGCTCTTCAAGAGTTTCTGGAAAAGGCGGAGAAGATCCTGAAAGAGCATCCGATAAACAAAGCCCGGGTTGAGAAGGGCCTAAAGCCTGCAAACATATTGCTTCCTAGAGGAGCTGGGATCCTGCCGAGCATCGAGCCCATAACCAAGATCTGGGGGGTGAAGGGTGCTGCGATCGCTGGAGGAGGCTTATATAAGGGCGTTGCGAAAGCCGTCGGATTCGACCTGATCAACGTCCCAGGAGCCAATGGAACTGTTAACACGAACCTTAAGGGAAAGATTGAAGCAGCTCTAAAAGCCTTGAAAGAATATGACCTAATTTTCCTCCACGTAAAGGCAACAGATAATGTAAGCCATGACAAGAATCCGAGAAAGAAGGTTGAAATCATAGAGTGGATCTCAAGGGAACTCACACCCCTAGTGGACAAGGTTCAAGCTGAAGGATACTACTTAGCCCTAACTGGCGACCACACGACCCCCAGCGAAATCGGAGAGCATAAGGGCGATCCTGTTCCGTTAGCGATAATGGGGCCTGATGTGAGAAGAGATGACGTCAAGAGGTTCGATGAGATCTCGTGCGCCAAGGGAGCCTTGTGCAGGATAAGGGGGAAAGATTTGATGAGAATTCTGATGAACTATCTCGAGCGGGTTCCCCTCTTCGGAGAATGAAACCTCCCTTTGGAGACCATCCTCCTCAAGTTCTCCAAAACTTTCTTCTCTTTCTCGAGCTCGAGACTACATCTAAGGTTTACATACTCTCGAAGATCAAGCTCTCCTCGCGCATATCGCTCTATAACCTTCTTGATCTCATGGTCTAGGGATTCAAGTCCCGCTCGAAGCCTCCGCCTAACCTTCTCACGCGTGCTCACAGCCTCAAGCACTCTCCAAAAGGAAATTCATACCTAGGGAAATATTTTAGTAGCTGATCTTGGGTTATATGTATGAAAGCGACTTCAGTATGGATCTCAAAGTATAGAAGCGTGTTGGACAACGGCAGAACTCATAGTATTGTGGTGGATCTCCCGCCTGAGAATAAAGGAGATGATACAGGGCCGACGGCGCTCGAGCTGGTGGTGATGGGGTTGGCTGGCTGTATAACCACGATCTTTCCGATGGTTGCGGAGAAGAGGAGGCTGAAGTACAGCGCTCTTAGAGTTGACTTGGAGGCGGAGAAGGGTGAGAAGACTATCGAGAAGGTCAAGGGAGTTTTAACCATTAAGACGAGCGCCAGCAGAGATGAGGTCGAGCGCGTCTTTAGACTGACGATGGGAATCTGCCCGGTTGGATTGCTGTTCGAGAAAGCCGGGATCAAACCCGAGATCGAGATAAAGATGGAGCCCGAGTGAGGATCAAGTAAACATCCTTCTATTTCTCATTTTTATCTTAGTGCGAGACCTTCTTTATTCCATGATCAGAAAGCTGTTAATAGCGATAGGAGGATCGAGTGATCCTGATCCAAGTCCCGCCGCCGCTGAGAAGGCTCGAAGATTCTCCGAGACTCTCTCGAAATACAGGAACGAAGTCGTGCTTGTGAGCGGAGGGGATGGAGGATTGATGAAGATCGCTTGTAAGGAGTTCGTCGAGAAGGGAGGTCTAACCTTAGGGATCATACCGCTCGAGGACGAATTCATAGATAAAAGACACCCTAGGTATAGTCCTTACAACGTGATCTCGATCCACAGCGGGGCAACCTATCAGATGAGAAGTATACCGATTGCTAGAAGCTGCGACTCGATGGTGATATTGGGGGGTGGAGCCGGAACGCTTATTGAAGCTTTCTTAGCGTATCTTTATGCGAAGCC
>CAZILE010000025.1:0-10512 GCA_964540045.1 uncultured Nitrososphaeria archaeon
CAATAAAAACTGTCCTCTTTTGAGGAAGTTAAAGAATTCTCTTGAGTTCTTCGAGGTCGAACCAGGTTCCCGCACATCCATTCTTGAGGAGGGGGACAGCTTGCCCTGGGGTGTTGAATTTCTTGAGAATTTCATATCCAAGCTTGAGCTCAAATGTGCAAGCCACGCCCACTACCGCCACGTATTTCTTTGATGACAATATCTTCGGAATACAGGATCCGCCTGGAAGGATGTAGACATCATATCCGTATTTTTCCCCAAGCTTCGTTGCCTGATTTACCAGGCAATCAGGAGAACAGTGCTGGCAGATATATGTTGGAACCGTGGGGTCGAACGCTGCCTTACAGCGATTATCCATATACTTTCTAGAGCAATGAGGGAGGAAGAGAGCCTTCTTACCAGTTGCTCTCCTAAACATCTCCCTATTTATCAGGTTTGCCGCCTGAATCTCGATGAAGTCCTCGAAGAGGGAAATAGCTTCAAGCAGGTTGAGACCCGTGATCTCCTGAACCCTGAACTTCTTGATTAGGTACCTAGCGGCATTGCCCACCCTTCGGTGGATCCTAGAGTCATAGGCCAGCCTAACAACCTCCTCGAAGAAGTTTCTCGGAAGGCTTCTCAGATCGAAGGTGAATCCGTAAGGCATGGGATCCCTCCTCAAAGAGCTTGCGAGCCAGAGTGCTTATCAGCCTGGGGCGGTGATAAATGTTGAGGCCGAGCTAATTTAACATTCAAATAGAAGCATCTGAGAGTGCTGTCAAGTCCTATGAGCAGGCCGAGAGCTATGGACCTGATTAGAAGGCATCAGAGGTATAGATCCTCAACTCTAAACTTAATCCCCAGTGAGAACCTCCAAAGCCCTAATGTCTTGAAAGCCTTGGCCACAGATCTGGCCGGAAGATATTCCTATAGACCGAGATACTATGCGGGTACGAGATATATTGATGAGCTATGGGAATACGCTGAGGAACTTGCGAGAAAGCTTTTCAGGGCGGATTATGTTTTTCTTGAACCCCTTTCAGGCCATATCGCCGCTCTTCTAACATACACCACCTTCGCGAAGAGAGGGAAGCTGGCGGCACTAGCCCCGGAGTTCGGGGGATATATGGGAAATGCTCCAGATAGGCTTCCGGACATAATCTCAGCCGAGGTAGTCTATCTTCCAGGAGTTAAGGAGACCCTTCTCCCAGACCCGGAGAGATCTGTGGAGATCATTAATGCCGAGAAGCCGGATCTAGTAGTCCTGGGCGGAAGCTACATGCTTTTTCCCCACCCCGTGAAGGAGATCGCTGAGGCCGTTCATGAGTATGGCGGGCTCTTAGCCTATGATGGCTCGCACGTTTTAGGCTTGATCGCTGGAGGGGTTTTTCAGGACCCGCTGAGAGAGGGAGCGGATATACTATTCGCCTCAACTCATAAAACTCTTCCCGGGCCCCAGGGCGGTTTGATCTTAACGAGCAGTGAGGAGATTAGTCGAGAGATTTTCAAGAACATCTTTCATAAGGTCGCCGACAACGTACACTTCAATAAGATTGGAGCACTCGCTGTCTGTTTCGAGGAGATGCTAAGGTATGGAGCTCAATATGCTAGGAAGATTGTGGAGAACGCGTATGAGCTTGCAAGGAGACTTGACGCTCTAGACGTGCCTGTCAAGGCTAAGGAAAACGGATTTACGAAGTCGCATCAAACAATAATCGACCTCCAAGACCGGGAGGAAAGGATGGAGCTGAGAGATAGGCTTGAGGAATGCGGGATAATATCTGACGCTGATCTTAGGCTCGGAGTTCCTGAGGTAACTCGGAGAGGGATGGGGAAGAGAGAGATGGCCAAGATAGCGAGACTTGTGAAGAGAGCTCTAGACGGTGAAGATCCGAGAAGTGTTAGAAAGGATGTTACAAGTCTCATGAGAAGGTTCAGGAAGATAAAGTTCTGCTAGAAGCCTGAAATACCGAGGAAAGCTCTTCTATTTCCCTCGCAGATAGTATAAAATAGTTGAGCGCATAATCTTATACGGATTAAACCTGACTGGGGTGAGCTTCATGAGAAAGAACTTAGGAAAAAGGCTGGAAGAGGCCACAAGCTTTAGAGAAGTATTCCAAGTCGTTAAGAGCTCGGTCCAAGATGTGCTGGGCACCAGGCGAGCAGGTTTAGAGCTAATCTTAATGGATTTGCCGGGTGAGGTGGGTGCCATGCACCAGATCGGATCAAATGCTATAATAATGAATAGAAGACATCTACAAGCTCTCTTAAGATCCTCAAAGAGTAGGCTTGAGGTAAACTCTTACATATTCTACATCCTTTTACATGAATATCTTCATAGTCTTGGAATTCCAGACGAAGAGGAGGTCAAGCTTCTGTCCCTCAGGGTGATCAAGGAAACTCTTGGAGAAGACCATCCAGCTTATAGGATGGCTTCAAAAAGAGGATTCGAGCTGGCTGAGCTTTTAGGCCATGAAAGGGAAACAGGATCAATTGAGAATGCTGAGCTAATCAAAGACTTCGACACCGATAATGCCCAATACATAGCATAAAAGAAGAAGGATAGGCCGAGCGCCTGAAGATCTGGAAATGAGCCTTCACAACAAGTTCTCCGGATGTATGCTGTCAGCAGCTCTCGGAGATGCTCTTGGAGCAAGCTTCTATGTCCACAGAGCTGGAGTCTTAAGGTATACGGATGACACTGCCATGATGATCGCTCTGGCCGAGCACATAATCGAGAACCGAGGAAGAGTTGATCCCAAGAAGCTTGCCTGGAAATTCGTTGAAGCATACGAGCGGGAGCCTTGGAGGGGGTATGGGCCTGGTCCGCCGAGGATCTTTAGGCTGATAAGGCGCGGTGAGGGACCGCTGGAGCTTGATAGAAGACTTTACCCTGGAGGCTCTTTCGGGAATGGTGGAGCTATGCGCATAGCGCCCATCGGCCTCTACTATCATGATAAGATTATGGATCTCGAGGAGGTGGTGAAGAGATCCTGTAAGCCGACCCACAACCACCCGTTCGCAATTGAAGGAGCTCTACTCGAAGCCGCATCTATAGCTATGGTTGTGAAAGTTGATTCGAGGAGTGAGGTGAACCCAGTTGAGTTCGTCGAGAAGCTCATAGACCTCCCGTTAAGTGATGTTTATCGGAGGAAGCTGAAACTTATTCCAAAGCTCATAGAATCCGATGCGGATAGGAGAACGATCGTGAAAACGCTCGGCAATACAGTCGAGGCGCACAACTCCGTTCCAGCCGCAGTTTACTGCTATCTAAGGGAACAGGATCCGCTGAGGACTATAAGCAGAGCGATAAGTTTGGGCGGTGATAGAGATACGATTGCTTGTATGGCGGCGGCTATCGCTGGAGCTCATAGGGGGCTGAAGATGGTGCCGGCTGAGTATCTGGATAGGCTTGAAAATTATGAGAGGATCAGAGCTCTCGCGGAGAAGCTGTGCTCCCTGAAGCTAGAGCTTGAAGGACGTTAAGCTAGGGTCTCGATCAATATTTTAAGGGTTATACCGTTTGGACAGGATTGAAGAACGATCATAAGGCTGCTGCGAGAAAGATTTGATGGCCCTGAATGGGGGGCTCCAAGTGGTCTTGATAGCGCATATGGCGGACATACACCTCGGCTATGCTCAGTATGGACTTAGCGAGAGAGAGCGAGACATTTACGAGACGTTTGAGGAAGCGGTCGAACTTGTCATGAGAGAGCATGCGGATATACTATTGATCGCTGGAGATCTCTTCGATGCTCCGAAGCCGTCGATAAAGGCTCTCATAAACGCGAGGAAGCTGCTGAAGGAGCTTCGGGACAAGGGGGTCGAGATTTACCACGTGATAGGAGATCATGAGATTCCGAGGAGAGTTGACGACCTTCCGCCGACCGCCCTTCTAGAGGCGATCTCAACTCACGTGGGCTTGAGAAACATCAAGCTGGGTGGAGACATTATGTTGACAGGATTGGATAGAATTAGGCCGAGCATGAGAGAAGAGGCTCTAAAGGAATTAGAGGGACTTGCTGAGGACGCCAAGAAGATGAGAAAGAGGATAATGCTCGCTCATGCTCCTCTTCGTGGCCCCGAGAATATCGCGGGAAAACTCCCATCAGGCTATAGCTACTATGCTCTGGGCCATGAGCATGTCCGTAAGATCTTTTCCATAGGCGGAGCTGTGGCCGCATATCCAGGCTCGATCGAGATTCTCTCCACAGCGGAGGTGGAGGCTTGGAGAACCTCGGGAAAAGGCTTCCTCCTAGTGGACCTTTCAGGCGAGGAGCCGATAATACATGAGGTGAACCTAGGGTCTATTAGACCTCAGCGAGTGGTCGAGACCGACGTCGAGAAGCTTGAGAAAGCTCTTCAGGACCTCGTTGAGTGGGCTTCTGGTCAGAGCAAAAAGCCTGTAGTACATCTTCGGATTAGGGGTAGGTCCGTTGACAGGCAAAGAGTTTTGAGGGAAATTCAGGAGATGCTTTCTAGAAAGGCCCTTCACTATAGATATGAAATTATTGAAGAAGCTGAGGAGATCGAGAGAGTTGAGGAGGCTCCGCGAATAGATCTGAGATCCATGATCCGGGAATATATGCTGGCTAAGGGGTTCGGCGAAGAAGATGTAGATCTCGCGATCTCGATTTATGAAGCATTCGCGAGCAAGGGGATCGAGGAGGTTGAGAAGCTCATCTTGAAGCAAGCTGGGGAGGATGCTGAGAGATGATCATCCACTCGATCAAGCTTAAGGACTTTATATCTCATAAGGAGACATTCATGGATCTTCCCTTAGGCCTTACAGCGATCATAGGAGATAATGGTGCTGGAAAGACCTCGATACTTGACGCGATCTCTTATGCTCTCTTCAAGGAGCATAGTAGAGGTAAGGATGAGAACCTGATAAACCGGAGAGCATCATCCGCTCTGGTTCAGCTCGTCTTTAGCTCTGGTGGGAGGAGATATGAGATAACTTGGAGGCTTGTGAGGAGGAAGAGAGCTTTAGCGACTTTAAGGGACTTAACCTCTGGTTCAACAATATTCGTGGACTCAGGGGAAAGAACGGTGCTGCCGGAACTCGAGAAGATTCTGGGATTGTCGCGGGAGATCTTCTTGAACGCTGCGTATGTTAAGCAGGGTGAGATGGCAAGGCTTCTCGAGGCAAGGCCAGCCGAGCGGAAGGAGATCATCTCAAAGCTCTTAGGGATAGAGTCGCTTGAGAAAATTTGGGAAGGACTGAGAGCACCGATAAGAGTTTTGGAGGAAAGGTTGGAGGGACTTAGGAAAGAGGTTGAGAAAAAAGCTGACCTCGAAGAGGAACTCCAAGAAACTGAAGCAGAACTCGCAGAAGCCCGAGAAAAATTGAGATTGATCGAGGAGAAGCTGAAGGATTTAGAGGCAAGATATAATGAGGCTGAAGACCGGTTCGGAAGAATGGAGGAGAATAGGAGGAGGCTGGAGGGACTTAGGGAGGCAATCTCGAAGCTTGAAAACCTTCTCAGCACTAGAAGAAAGGAGCTTGAGAACTTCAGAAGGGATCTTGAGCTTGTGAAGGAGGCTGAGAAAGAGCTGAGCTCGCTGGAGGAAGCCGAGGAAGAGAGAAGAACACTTGAATCTGAAGTCGAGAGGCTTAGAAACAGGATCTCTGAGGCCAAGCTGATGGAGGCCAAGAAAGGCATACTTGAGAGAAGAATCGAGGAGGTTTCCAGCGAGCTGAGCTCCCTTAGGTCTCTTATGACGGGGTATATGAAGAAGATTAAGGAGCTTTCTGAGATTGAGGATGTTCGAGAAGAGGAGCTCACAAGTGCCCTACAATCCATCTTGAGCAATTATCGGAGGAAAAAGGAAGAGCTTAGGCAGAAGCTTCAGGAAATACTTGAGGCGATAGGGGAGGTGCAGGGAAGGAGGAGCATAGCGATGAACCATCTCGAGGAACTCGAATCAGGTGGAAGCATCTGCCCGCTGTGTAAGAGACCTATGAGCGGGGAACACAAGGAAAGGGTCTTGGAGGAGATCCGCCGGGAGATTGAGGATTATGAAAGAAAGGTCAAGGTGCTTGAAGTTGAGAGGGATGAGATTGAGATAGAGCTTGAGAGAATAAGCTCTGTGGTTAATGAACTCTCTAGAATCGACCTTGAGACGTTGGAGGAGCATCTTCTGAAGGTGAAGTCGCTTGAGGAGGAACGAGAGAAGTTAAAGGAAGAGCTAAGAGAGATCAGGGAATTGGAGAGGTTGGATGTTCTCGAAGAAGAACTAAGCCTGAGACTTAAGAAACTGAAGGAAGTCGAGGGTAAGATTATGAAGCTCGAGAGGGAGAAAGGCGTATTGGAGAAGCTTGGATCTGGGGAAGTGGTTGAGAAGAAGATAAGCAGGCTCTCATCCGAGATCACGGAACTCGAAAGCAAGAAGGGGTGGATGCTTGAGAGAATGAGGAAAATAGAGTACAGCGAAAGGGAGTATGAGAAGCTGAAAGATGAGCTGAAGAGGCTGTCAAATAGTATCGGCAAGCTTAGGGAAGAACATTCAGCTCTGGATCAGAAGATCAAGGATCTCGAAGCCAGCGAGAATAAAATCAGGATAGAGTTGGAGAAAGTCGAGCGAGCGGAACGGCGGCTCAAGCTCCTAGAAAGCTATCTCAGGTCTCTGAAGACCGTTAGGGAGATCTTCGGAAAGAATGGAGTTCAGCGGTACGCTAGGGCGGTGGCGAGGAGAAGCATCGAGTATTATTCGAGGAGATTCCTCCAGTTCTTCAACCTAGCCTACAGCGACCTGAAGCTCGATGAAGATTACAATGTTTACGTTTATGGGCCTTTCGGAGAGCAGAGCATAGACTCGCTGAGCGGAGGAGAGAAGACCGCGATAGCCCTCTGTCTCAGGCTTGGAATAGCTGCGGCGCTGACAGGAGATAAGATCCGATGCTTATTGATGGATGAGCCTACGACGCACCTCGACTTAGAGAGGAGGAGGGAGCTCATAAGACTCCTGAGAAGCTTTCGAGGTGAAAGAGGGCTGATTCCCCAGACGATAATCGTAACCCATGATCCAGAAATAGAGCAGGCGGCAAACCAGATTTATCACATCAGCCTTATGGACGGGTACTCTCATGTAGAGAGAATCTAGCCAATAAATCATTATTGCTGAGTAAACCCACATCTCCTTAGGTGTCTATAAATTGGTTAAGATCTATCCTCCAAAACCTGTCTCATGTGGTATATTCCTCTCATACAAGTGCAACTCAAGATGCAGGCACTGCATGTATGCTTGCTCTCCAAGCTGGAGCGGGGACTGGATCTCTGAAAGCGATTTGAGGAAGATTCTTCAGCAGCTCTCGGACAAGATAATTCCAGCTCCATATGGTGAGAGGAGCGTTGGGGTGAATTATGGTCTTCATTTCACGGGTGGAGAACCCTTCCTCAATTATCCTCTTCTTCTAAGAGCGGTTGAAATTGCTGAGGAAAATGAGATACCTTCAGTCTTCGTCGAGACAAATTCTTTCTGGTGCGTTAGCCCTGAGGTTTCTGAGGATAGGCTTCGCAAGCTTAAGGATGCGGGGCTCGATGGAATGTTAGTTAGCGTAAACCCCTTCTTGGTCGAGTACACGCCCTTTGAGAGAATCGACCTGGCGGCGAGATTGGGTCGAGAGATCTTCGGAGAGAATCTAATGATCTATCAATACGAATTTTACAGTCAGTTTAAGCGGATCGGTCTCCGGGGAACCATGAGATTTGAGAAATATCTTAAGACCATTGGAATCGAGGGGCTCAGGTGGGCTGAACTCCTTCCTATGGGAAGAGCATGCTATATGCTTAGAGACCTCTACCGAAGATATCCTGCGAGAGAGTTTTTCGATGAGAACTGTAAGGCTAGCTTACTAAGAGAATGGCACACTCATATAGACAATTACGGAAACTATATCACGGGTTATTGTGGGGGCTTATCGCTTGGGGATGCGAGAGAGCTTGATAGCCTTATCGAGGATGGGGTGGACTTGGATGAAAGACCTATTCTGCGGATATTAATCTTTGAGAGCTTGCGTGACCTCTATGATCTTGCGGTTAGGGAGTTCGGATATGAGGAGAGAAGCGATGGATATATCTCGAAATGTGATCTATGTCTGGATATTAGAAGACATATAGCCTTGAGGGCGAGCGAGTTTCCTGAACTTGCTCCGAGAGAATTCTATGAGCATTTAGGCTAAGTTATAGGGATGAGCCTCGTCCGGTAATATCCTTTCTCGGTCTCCACCTTAACCGCGTAGAGCATAGTTCTCGGCTTCACGCCGTAGAGCAGCAAGCATCCATGCTTTCTGGTTAGCTTTAGATGCGCTGACGCTATCGAGGCGATTCTCTTCGATAACTCGGGGAATGCCGACTTATCCACTAAAAGGCTTAGCCCTTCATTTCTCCTAGTCCACGCGGATATTCTTGAAACGATGTTCAATGTGCCGTCATAGCCGTAATTGAATTCGAGAGAGTCCATGCTGAGGGTGATTAGAGGCGGATTACCCTCAGCCCTCAGGAAATCGTCAGCGGCTTTCTCGAGCCTGCTCACGAATACGTCAACACCCTCACTTGGATCGTAGGGAATTATGTTGGGAGGCGGATTACGGCCAACCGACTCTACAACCAGGAAGTGTCTAGCCCTTCCTCGTCTTTCCTCGGATATTGCGCACGCCTCATAGAATGCCTCTATATCTCTTGGACTGCTACCCATTCCGGGAACCGTTATCAAAGGTTTCCCTCTTTGAAGGAAATTTGCGGACTGAGGCCAGATAATGAACCTGTATTGCTCTCGAGTTATCCTAGGATCTATCTCAAGAAGAACAGTTGAACCCTTCGGATATCCTCCTATATGTTCATCGAGGTCACGGATTCCGGTCGAATATCCATCTGGCGGATCAGGGATGGGTTCAATGCTTCTCGGATTTTTAAGTTTTTGAAACCTGAATGGTGGAAATACTGTGAACCCGCCCTCAATTGTGAAGCATGCTCGGTTGTTCGGTACGGAAGCTCCTCGAAGTTTTTCTATCTTCAGCCTTCTCAGAAATTTGTCGTCGATTATATCCTTCTCGAGGATAATGACCGCGGAGGCCACGAACTCCTCAAATCCATACCCTATTCTCGTCTCCCCAATAGGAACCTCCTCGATCAGGATTGTCGTGCAGTTAAGCCCCCTCATTATCTTGGAAAAGAGGCTGTGGAGGAATACTCTTAATTCTCGAGAATCCTTGAGGCCTTGAGCTAAAGCTGTGAGGGAGTCCACCACGAGCCTTTGGGCTCCAAAAGATAAGGCTTCCTTGATTATTAACTCGAGAAGCTCGGTGGTCCCGGCCTCCATTAGGGTTAGAGCGTCGATGAAGCTGAATAGCCCCTGTTTTTCGAGTTTCTCGAAGTCGTATCCAACTCGCTTCATGTTTCTCATGAAGGTTTCTTCATCCTCAGCCAGCGAGACGTAAAGCCCTTTTTCTCCAAATTTTGCCGCGCCCCGATACAGGAATCCAGCTGAGAACATTGTCTTACCTGTTCCAGGGCCTCCTGCAACGATTATCAGCTCCCCCTTCGGGAATCCTCCAATCAGGTCGTCGATACCTGGAACCCCGGTCTGGATCATAGCTCCCCTCCCCTAGCCATATAGTAGGATGAGCAAAGAATCGTGAAGAGCTGGTTCTTCGACTTCACATCCCCCCTATTGAGCAAGTCTATCAGCTCCTCGGGGCTCATATCTCTTATCCGATACTGCTTGATTAGGGTTTTTGCTAATACTTGGAGCAAACCCTTGGTCCCGTTTCCAAAGAAGCTTCGAAGACCATCGCAAAATAGTTTTGGATTCTCGTAGAAGACATCATAGGGATCCGATCTTAGCATTCTTCCTAGATGGAGCTCCAGGATCCTAGAGCCATTGACGCCGAAAACCAGCCTAATAACATCTCTAAGGATACTCTTTACTAGCTCCGGCTGGATAATACCTCCAGACAATTTTTCCCGAAAATTCGATGGATCCAAGCTTAGATAAGGATTACGTCCCATCAGATGGCCAAGACGACCATAGCGCCGAGAGAACGCCAAACAATCATTTTTCCCACAATCTTTTCTTCGCCACCCCGACCGGCGGTGCCGTAAAGTATATATAACGTCCCGCCGAGCCATCCTCGGCATGAAAGCAGTCAGAAAAACCTCGAAAAAGGCTCTCTCACCGCTTCTGGCAATAATAATAGGCCTCGTCGTAACGATAGTCGCGGGAATACTCCTAGCCCAATTATACTTCAGCTACGCGGCAACGATATCAGCAAGACCAGCAGCAAACATAGAGTATATTGATGCGATTGATAGTGGAACAAGTGACTATTTGGTGATTAACATTAAGAACATTGGAAATGTGCCAATTGATACAAACACTATTGCTATAGATATAGCTGGAGTGACTGAAGCGACGTGTACCCCGGAGGGGAGCGGACAACCAGGCGAAACAATCTCTATTATATGTAGTGAGACCAATTATGGAGATGTTGGTGATCTAATAAATGGAACGATAACCATAGGATTTACT
>CAZILE010000026.1:0-10119 GCA_964540045.1 uncultured Nitrososphaeria archaeon
ATCTTAGCTTTCTCACCCCAGTACGATTAGGAGGAGGAAAAAGAGCACGGCGATCGCAGCGAATATTAAAAGGATTGGCCCAAGGGACTTATCTCCGAAGATTATCGGAAACGGGCCTATCAAAACTATACCTCCTCCTTTGATCGTTATGCGGTGGGAAAGGATTGCGAGGAGTATGAGGATGGCCCCCAGCGCAATCAACCCTAAGCCTATTATAACCATCGCCGAGTTCATGCCGCTGGGCCAACGAATTCCTTTGGGCTCTCAGTATATTAGCGTTAGTCCCTCTAAAGATCTTCAAAACCAACATTAATTAAGTTCCAAGAAGATCTTTTTAACCTTGGAGGAGTAAGAATGGCTCTTGGAATCGCGGGAGCATACGATCGAGCAATCACAGTTTTTTCCCCACAAGGCAGGCTCTATCAGGTTGAGTACGCTTTAGAGACTGTTAGGTCCGGCTCGACGGCCATGGCCATAACATGCAAGGAAGGATGTATCCTAGCGGTTGAGGAGAGGATGCATACAAAGCTTCAGAACGTGAATTATTCTTGGAAGCTTTTTCAGGTGGATGAGCATATAGGAGCGGTGGCGGCTGGTCTAAATTCTGATGCTCGCGTTCTGGTCGATAACGCTAGGATTAGGGCTCAGATCCTGAGACTGACCTATGAAGAAACCCCAACAATAGAGTCCATAGCGAAATATGTTGGAGATGTGATGCAAATGTATACCCAGCACGCCGGGGTCAGGCCATTTGGCGTAGCCCTCTTGTTCGCGGGAGTGGATGACACGGGCCCGAGGGTATTCTATGCGGAGCCAAGCGGTATGGTCCTAGAATATGACGCATGGGCCATTGGCAGAGGGGGCGAGAAGGTTAGAGAGATTCTCGAAACCGAGTATAAGAAGAGCATGAGCCTCGAAGACGCTGTGGGTCTCGCGGTTAAGTGTCTCGTGCAGTCAGCAGATAAAATAGATGAAAACTGGAGTATTAGGCTCGCAACCGTGCCGACGTCAACTAAAAAGTTCACGCTAATGGCTCAGGAGGAGCTTAAGAAGGTTATGGAGCCCCTGGTCAAGAAGCGGTTAGGAGAAGCTTAGAAAGGCATTTTAACCTGATTTAGCGCATTTTATTGGGAGAGATCGAGCCTTGTCTAAGGGGTACACAATAGCTAGGCTTGAGAGACGTGGTGAAACTTTCGAGATCCTTGTGAATCCGGATAACGCTTTAAGATATAAGATGGGCGAGAAAATCCCAATCTCCAAGATAATTGTGTATGAAGAGGTTTACAAAGATGCGAAGAAGGGAATACGTGTAGGAGAAGATCTATTGAAGAAGGCGTTCGGAACAACAGATTTCATGAAGATAGCTGAGGCCATTCTCAAGGAGGGTATAGTCCAAGTTACGGCGGAGCAGAGGAGGAGGTTAATAGAGGATAAGAAAAAGCAGATAATAGACTTCATAGCCAAGAACACGATCGATCCGAGAACGAATCTTCCCCACCCCCCTCAGAGGATCGAGCTGGCTATCGAGGAAGCTGGAGTTCAGATAGATCCATTTAAGGATGCCAAGGAGCAAGCACTCAAGATTCTCGAGAAGCTTAGACCAATCTTGCCGATCAAGATGGGTATACTCAAGTTTAAGATAAGGCTTCCAGCCGACATTGCCGCCCGAGCATATGGAATAGTGAAGAGCATGGGTAAGATAACGAGCGAGCAGTGGGGAAGGGATGGAAGCTGGACGAGCATAGTGGAGGTTCCAACAGGTCTTCACATAGACCTAATAGATAGGCTTAATAAGATATCTTCAGGAAGGGTTGAGGTGACTCAGCTGGAGTGAGAGATATGCCGGTATATTTTTCTGAGCACGAGGTCGTTCTGCCGGGGCAGCTGCTATCAGATAATCGGAAGCGAAGTGGTGAAGGAACTTATACTTTCGATGGGAAGATTTACGCTTCTCAAGTCGGGTTCGCGATGATAAAGAACAATAAGGTCGTGGTTACGCCCTTTAAGGGAGCATATAAGCCGATGCCGGGGGATAGGGTGATAGGCATTATCTCGGACGTAAAGCCAAACGGGTTTGAGGTGGATCTAGGGAGACATTTAACCGGGATTATAAGAATACCGGATCGGGAGGAGGTTGCCAGCATAAACCTCAAGGTTGGAGATGTTATCTACGCTAAGATTAAGGACGCTGGATTGAGCGGAGTGGTAATCGAGCGAGGTACTCGCATAAAAAAGATCGAGAGCGGGCTACTAATTCAACTTCACCCGGCGAAGATTCCGAGGCTTATCGGAAGGCGCGGCTCGATGATAAACATGATCAAAAAGCTGACAGGATGCGAAATACTAGTAGGAAAGAACGGTTTCATCGTGATAAACGGTCCATCGCCGAAGAGCGAGTTCGCTGTCATGAAAGCTGTAAAGATGATAGAGGAGGAAGCGCACACATCGGGGCTCACCGAGAGAATTGAGAAATATCTTAAAGAACTTCTCGGAAAATGATGGCACTTTAGAGCTACCAACTATATATACTGCGTGATGCGAAGTTTTTCTAGGAATGTGCTTTTAATGAATTGGGAGGTTTCTTGAGTTGTTAAAGCCTGAGAAGCTAATTGACGAAAGCGGTAGGAGGGTTGATGGCAGAAAGGCTGATGAGCTTAGACCGATAAAGATGGAGGTCGGCGTTCTAGATAAAAGCGATGGATCAGCTTATGTAGAGTTCGGCGGGACGAAGGTCGTGGCAGCGGTCTTTGGCCCGAGAGAAGCTCATCCAAGGCATCTAGCCCTACCTGATAGAGCAATCTTAAACTGCAGGTATCATATGACTTCCTTCAGCGTGGAGGAGAGGAAGTCCCTCGGGATGACGAGAAGGGAGATCGAGTTATCTAAGGTGATTAGGGAAGCACTTGAAACAGTAACTTTCCTCGAGGAGTTTCCAAGAGCTTCGATAGATGTGTATATTGAAGTTATACAAGCGGATGGAGGGACTAGAACGACCGGGCTGACCGCTGCGGCTCTGGCGCTGGCCGACGCCGGAATACCTATGGCTGATCTGGTTGCGGCGGTTGCTGTAGGTAAGGTAGAGGGGCAGCTGGTCTTAGACCTCTGCGATGTTGAGGACAAGTATGGTGAGGCAGATATGCCTGTCGCCATGGCCCCGAGGTTCAACTCAATAGTTCTTCTCCAGCTTAACGGCCGAATGACTTTGGAAGAGTTCAAGAATGGGTTGGCTTTAGCTCAAAGGGGAATCGATGAGATCTATAGGCTGCAGAGAGAGGTCTTAAAGAAGAAGTTCGGCGAGTTTCCTCAAACGGAGGCGTGAGAGATGGCGCTTGCACCTAAGAAGGATTTAACGGCCAAGATCATGCGAAATAAGGTTTACAACTTACTCCTTCAGAACAAGCGGATAGATGGAAGGCATCCGAAAGAACTTAGACCCATAAAGATTGAGACGGGTCTTCTCTCCAAAGCTGAAGGATCGGCCCTAGTTTCCATGGGTAGCACTAAGATACTAACTGGGATAAAGGTTGAGCTTGGATCACCATTTCCAGATAGACCTGATGAGGGAACCTTTACGGTGAACGCTGAGCTTCTACCCCTAGCTTCAACAAGCTTTGAGCCTGGCCCGCCCGATGAACGTGGAGTGGAGCTCGCGAGAGTTGTGGACAGAAGCCTTAGGGAGAGCGGCGCTATCGATCTGAAGAAGCTATGTCTAGTTGAGGGTGAGAAGGCCTACATCATTTTCATCGATATGTATGTCTTAGACTATGATGGAAACTACTTTGATCCATCCTTGATCTCAGCTCTGGCGGCCCTAGCAACCGCGAGGATACCGAGATACGAGGTGGTTGATGGCAAGCCTCAGAAGACCGAAGAACACTTCACCCTCGAGCTTAATGCTTTGCCACTCACCATAATGGTTGGGATTCTTGGTGAGAGCTTCCTAGTTGATCCGCAAATGGAGGAGGAGAAAGTGTTGGACGTCTCCTTGATAATGGGCACTGACGAGAAGGGGAACATAACCTGCATACAGAAGAGCTCTCCAGGTCAGATACCCGTAAATCTCTTTGAGAAGATTCTCGACACAGTCGTTGAGAAGACCGACGAGATAAGGAGAAAGTTCCTACAAGAAGTTCCGGTTAAGCTTGCGGCAAGCACCTGAGGCAACCCTTATATTATGAGTACGAGGGCCTTAGGAGGATCGGGGAATGCAGGTTGGAAGAATTAAAGGAAATCCGGCTAAGCGCTTCATGGCCAGATATGGATCCACCCTTAGGAAGAGGGTTGCTGAGATCGAGCGAGAGCAGAGAGCCTGGCATATCTGCCCCAATTGTAATCAGCCTAGGGTGAGGAGAGTTGCCGCAGGGATCTGGAGATGTAGGAAATGCGGGTACACTTTCGCGGGAGGCGCTTGGACGCCGTTCCCGAAGAAATAACTTCAAGGTTAAGATAATTTTTCACCTCAGCAAGCCAGAATCCAAGATACTCTATCAAGCTATTCTCCCCGAGGCAAGGGATGTTCCCTCGCGAAGAGCCTCTGTGAACCTGCACGCCGACCCCGATAAGCTCATCTTGGAGATATCTGCCGTCGACCCAGTAGCCTTGAGAGCCGCATTAAATTCCTTCCTAAGGTTCATCGACTCCTCTCTTCAGATTCTGAGGCAGCTGTCCTCATGACTCTTAGGAATTCTTTTAAGATCGGGTAAACGTATTTCTCGGGATGTCTGCTGGTGGAGAAGAGCTTCCCCCAAGCGTCAGGCAACAGCTCGCCCGGTTCCAACAGCTTCAACAAACCCTTAACGTGATCTTGGTTGAGAAACAAAGGTTGGAGATGGAGCTGATGGAGGTTAAAGACGCCCTTGAGGAGCTTCAAAAATCCTCAGACGACGCAACAGTTTACAAGGCAGTAGGCCCGGTCCTCGTTCAGAGCGATAAGCAGAAGCTTATTGAGGAGCTGAGTGAGAGAAAGGAGCTTGCGGAGACAAGGCTGAAGCTCTTGGAGAAGCAGGAGCAGAGAGCGAGAGAGCAGCTTGAAGCGCTTCAGAAGGAGTTAAGACAGGTGTTTTCAGGACAGGGGGCCGGATGAGAGACAGGAAGCTTATCGAACTTCTCGAAGAGAGGCTGAGAGAGCTTTCTGGAAAGGTTGTCGCGATTCTAACGCATAGCGGAGGCGATCCAGATTCGATAGGCGCAGCCTATGTGCTCTCTAACATTCTCAAAGAACTTATGGGCACTGATGTTCTCTTCAAGATTCCATCAGAAGTATCCACTCATAGCGCCGTTCTCCTCACCAGGCTCGGTCTTGATCAGTCCGATGAGGTAGAAGCTGCCGAAGCCTACATAGTATTGGACTGTGGCTCACCTGAGCAGCTGGGCGAGCTCGAGGAAGTTTTGAGCTCAGGAAAAATGGTTCTCGTAATAGATCATCATTCGACGAGCGTAGAAAAGTTCGAAGGAAAGGCTGAAGTATATGTCTCTGATGAGTATTCCTCGGTCTGCGAGATCGTTTTCGATCTTGCGAACCGCTTAGGATACGAGCTTTCAACTAAGGAGAGGGAAGCGCTTTTCGCGGGAATATACTATGATACCGTGAGGCTTTCCGTGGCTGATTCCGAGGCTTTGAGAAAGCTCTGCGCACTAGCATCTAATCAAGTAAACCCGAGAGAGCTTCTTCAAGGTCTTGAGATCAGGATGGATGTTTCGGAGAGGATCGCTAGGCTTAAGGCAGCCACCAGGATTAGGATATACAGAATTAAGGATTGGCTCATAGCTGTCAGCAGGCTCAGCAGCTTTCAAAGTTCCTCCGCTAGAAGTCTCGTGACTCTCGGAGCTCATGTAGCGATAGTCGGCGGAGAATCTGAGGATGGGATTACGGTCTCTTTTAGGGCTTTGAGGGAGTTCGTTGAGACGACAGGAATAAATCTTGGGAGGGATATAGCTGCGAGGATCGGAGCAGAATTTGGAGGCCATGGAGGTGGACACTCATCAGCGGCGAAAGCCTACTGCGTGAATGGAAGCCTAGAAAAGGTTCTAGAGAGGTGCGTAGAGCTGATAGGCGAGAAGCTGGGAGCAGAGCTGAGGGAGCTTCGCCCATAATCGTGGTCGAGGATCTTTCATTTAGATATTATGGAAGTAGCCGATACGCTCTGGAGGATGTTTACCTAAGGATAGAGCGTGGAGAGTTCGTGGTTCTGGCCGGGAGAAGCGGATGCGGGAAGACGACACTATTGAGATGTTTGAACGGCTTAATCCCAAACTTCTATGAAGGAGAGTTTTCCGGAACCGTTTTAGTAGATGGAATAGATACCAGGGAGACCCCGCCGCACCTCTTATCCCAGGTCGCTGGAATGGTCTTCCAGAACCCCGATAACCAGTTATTCGCTCTAAGTGTTGAAGCGGATGTAGCTTTTCCTTTAGAGAATCTCGGGATGCCGAGGGAAGTTATCTTAGAGCGGGTTGAATGGGCTTTGAAGACCTTAAGGATAGAAGACCTTAGAGCTAGGTCTCCCTTCGAGCTTTCAGGAGGCCAGAAGCAGAAGGTTGCGATAGCTTCGGTCTTGGCCATGAAACCGAAGATACTTCTTCTAGACGAGCCAACGAGCTCCCTTGACCCGCTCTCAGCGAAAAACCTCATAGATTCGATAATCGAGCTGAACGAGAAGGAGAAGCTGACCATAGTGATCTCGGAGCACAGGCTTGAGCTTCTGCTACCGCATGCAGACAGGCTGATAATAATGGACCAAGGAAAAGTGATTTACAACGGCAAGCCAAGAGAGGTTCTGAAGAATGAGAACTTGCTGGTTTACGGGGTGGCTCCGCCAAAGGTCTCTGAGGTCGCTAAATATGTGAATGCGCATGGAGGTTACTTGAGATTTGATGAGATCCCGCTCAGCGTTGATGAATTTGTGAGGAAGGTGAGGGAGAAGGTCGGATGATAAGCTTCCAGAACGTGGAATATGTATATCCAACGGGTTTCAAGGCGCTCAGGGGAGTAGATCTCAAGATAGGTAGAGGTGAGGTGGTCGCGCTGATGGGCGAGAATGGCGCCGGGAAGACAACTCTCCTGAAGCATCTCAACGGTCTGCTTAAGCCCACTCGCGGAAAGGTTCTCATCGATGGAACGGATACGCGGGAGGCGACCGTGGCTCAGCTGGCGAGGAAGGTGGGTCTCGTCTTCCAGAGCGCTGAGGACATGTTCTTCTCGAGCACCGTCTGGGAGGAGGTCGCCTTTGCTCTGAGGAACTTCGGCTATGAAGAGCGTGTCGTGAAGAAAAGAGTTGAATGGGCCCTAGAGTTCATGGAGCTTGGAGACCATGCTGAATCATCGCCCTTCCTCTTAAGCGGAGGAGAGAAGAAGAGGCTCGCCCTGGCCATAATATTGGCCTGGTCTCCCGAGATAATAGCTCTTGACGAGCCAACAACAGGTCAGGATCAGCTCCAGAAGGAAAAGCTGATGCAGATGATCAAGCTCTTGAGAGAGCAGGGCAGAACGATAATAATCTCAACTCATGACATCGAGTTCACCGCTCAACTGAAGCCTAGAATTCTTCTGATGAAGAGCGGGAGAATAATCGCCGATGGAGATGCTGAGGAAATACTCCTAGATGAAAAGCTTCTAGCATCCTGTAACCTCTTGCCACCACAAATAGTCTCCTTGACGAAGAACCTAAGCTTTCTGGGAATTACTCCATCCCTAACGCACCCTCGTGAGGTCGCTGAAGACTTAGTGGAAGCCTTAAGGATGCCCACGCATGATACATAAAGGCATTTTTCTCAAGATTTATTTTCACCAATATTCTATCTAACCTCAGCTATGCCGCCGATATTCTGCGTTGTGAGTCTAGAAAGGTCAAAGGGGAAGACCAGTTTAATCGAGTGGCTTGTCAAACGGCTTTCAAGAAGCGGGGTGAGGGTCGCAACCATAAAGCACTCAAAAGAGCCTATTGACCTGAAGGACAAGGATACCTACAGGCATCTCGAGGCAGGGGCGCTGGAGGTATCTTATGTTTCCCCATTTGAGCTAGTAACTTTAAGGCGTGTCCAGGCATCTCTTGAAGACGCTATTAACTCACTTCATGTAAGCTCCGATCTAATCTTAGTAGAGGGATTCAAAGAATCTCCTTATCCGAAGATACTTTGCCTGAAAAGCCTTGATGAAGCACGGGAAGCTGTTAAGAGGATCTCGAATGTAATTGCCGTGGCTCACGAATTCCCAAGTGAAGGGCTTCAAGTCGGAGATGTTAAGGTTTTAGGCAGAGATGATGTGTTTAAGCTCATTAAGAAAAGCGTTATCGAGTATTGGATAAAGCGCATTCCTGGGCTCAACTGTGGTAAATGTAAGTATGGATCATGCGCTGGGCTCGCTGACGCCATTAGGAGGGGGGAGGCCACGATTAGGGAGTGCATTATGAGAGGAGTTTATGATGCAAGGATTCTGATAGACCAGGAGGAGATCCCGCTTGGAGCTTGGCCTCAGCAGCTCCTACGTGAATTGATAATGGCTTTCGTGAAAGCGCTCAAGCTCAGAGGGCTAAGCATAGAAAAGGCGGAAAAAATACTCGTAGAAGTGCGGTTGAAGAGATAGCGGATGAAGTGTCCGGTGAGCATTAGATGGCTACGATACTTCAAGGATTACAATTTCAACCTGGGACAAGCGTAATTCATAGACTCGACCCTAGGGTTAAGCTCCTTATCTCAGCAACCCTTCTCATAGCGGCTCTCCTGTATTCTGAGGTAACTATAATAACGATAATCGTGATCACCGAGGCTCTGCTTTCAGCTGTTAGCAGAAGACTTTGGAGATGGGCTAAGACTGTTTACGGGGCCATGCCCCTAATAGCCATGGTCTTTGCGATGAATTATCTCATATGGGCCTTTCAGGAGGGAACATACTATGATCCATCCATATTATATAGATCATTTGCGGCATCCTACAGGTTGGTCGCATTTCTAGCATCCTTCTCAATATTCTTCCTAACGACTACGCCCGAGGAGCTCGGGATGACCCTCACGAAACTGAGGGTCCCCTACACCTATGCCTTCGCCTTTATCTCAGCGATAAGATTTACTCCGATACTTGCTGAAGAACTTCAATCGATAATGGATGCTCAGAAATCGAGGGGTCTTGAGCTTGATAGAGGCGGCCCAATAAGCAAGATCAAGAGGTATATCCCGATACTAGTCCCCTTGATCGTGAATGTCTTAAGAAGAAGCTATGAGCTCGCTGAGGCCATGGAGGTAAAATGCTTCGGAGCATCTAAGAAGAGAACGTTCTTAAGAGAACTTAAAATGAAGCCCGGGGATCACGTAATCTTGCTTATAACGCTTCTATGTCTAGCTATATCAATCTACGGAAGGTTCTTCGTGGAGCTAAACGTGCCCTAAACTTATCACAACTCGTAGCGAAGTTGTACCATTAAGAATTTTGTGAGAAAAGCTTAATATGCTTACTATCTATTCTCAAGCCGATAGCGTATGAGTGAACTCGGCCTTGTCTCGGGTTTGATCTTGATAATCCTCGGCCTTGCCGTAACCTTCTTGGGGAGAAAGCTCGTCAAGGTAGTCTTCTTTCTCATAGGCGGGGTTATAGGAGCACTTCTCGCCCTTTTAATCGCTCCGATGTTCGTAGCTCCTCCATTCACTTATCTAGTAGCCCTGCTGGGTTTCGTCGTAGTAGGGCTTATCTTCTACTTACTACTGCCCTTCGGAGCGGGTCTCCTCGCGGGCTTAGCTACTTTTCTTATCCTTAAGGGGATGGTCTCTCTAATTCTCGCAGCACTTCTCGCTCTCATAGCCCTGATAGTCGTTGTGGTCTTGTTCAATAAGATCCTCGCGGTCATCACGGCGTTCATTGGATCATTAATATTCCTAGTGGGCTTGGGAGAGCTGGGAATGGTTTTCCCATGGCCGATCAAGCTCGCCACGATCGTGTTATTAACAGTTCTGGGGTCGATAGTTCAATTCAAGACTTAGCTTGAGCGAGCTTGTAAGCTAGTTCCGCCGCGTATGCTGGATCATCCGTGAAGTGAGCCTTAACAATCTTCCTATGATCAAGGTACCCATCCTCGCAAAGCCCTCTAAGCCTATCAGAAGGATAACCCGTTCCGGTCAAGATTATCAAGG
>CAZILE010000027.1:0-9657 GCA_964540045.1 uncultured Nitrososphaeria archaeon
CAAGATAAATGCGTCAAGCCTTGTGAACGCGTCATTAGCGTCCTCGCTGAATGGTATACTTACCGTGGCTCAAATGGAGTTTCCTTTCGAGGCCGAGGAGGGAAAGGCCAGCCTCGAAAACCTTCCAAGATCCGAGAAGTACATCGCAATCCTATTTTACAGCGATAGAGAGGTGATGAGAGTCGAGGATCTCAAAATAACCAGCGAGGATCAGGTCCTGAGGCTGAACCTGACCGGATATCAGATGAACATAACAACCTTAAACCTGGATGGGAAACCCGTGAGCGCGAACATCTCAATAATCCTCCCAGGCTCAGGGGCGATCACATCTCTCCAGACCGATGAAAGCGGCAAAGGATCCTCAGGAAAACTTCTCCCCCTAGTCTACGAGATCAAGGCTCAAGTTGATGGAATGAGAGTAGGAGAGAAAAGCATAGACCTCAAGTCGGATGAATCCGTTATCATGACCCTCTCGGTGAAAGACATAGCCTTCAAGATTTTAGACAAGGACGGTGAGGAGATTCTCAGAAACATAGCCTTAAAACTCATTCACGGCTCATTCATCCGCAAAGGAAAAAGCGATGAGAATGGAACCGTATCAATCAGAAACCTCCCAATCGCGGAATACAATTTGATAATAAACTACTATGGCTTCAAGGTTCTAAAAGATCAAATAGATATTTCACCCGAGGACAGGGTTATCTCGATCAAGGCGCCGGGAGTCCTAGACGCTGAGCTACTATTTGTAGACTCTGAGAAGAAGCCCCTAGACCAAGGAACTGCGATCATTTACGTCGGCGGGATCGAGATCGAGAAGAGCATAAGTGAGAGCGGGAAAGCCCTTCTCAAGAATCTCCCGAACACCACCCTCACCCTCGAGGCATTCTATAAGGGAGTTAAGCTCAAGCTGAATCCAGATGAGTTCGATTTACTCAGAGATGAGATGAAGATCGTTATAATGGGCTCGGTTCACAGCCTCAAAGCCAAGATCCTGAGAGGAGATGGAAAAGATCTACGAGTGGGCCAGGCGCTACTCTACCTAAACGATAAGCTGATGAAGACCTATAGCCTCGTAGAGGGAAACGAGCTGTCCGAAAGGCTTCCGGAGGGGGAGGTTCGAATAGAGATAAAATATGAAGACAGGGATGCCGGCCTCTCCGAAATATACCTCGAGAAATCAATGAAGGATTTCGTGATACGCTCAACGATCTATCCGTTTCAGCTGAAGATCCATGATCCGGAGGGAGGCTTGATCGAGGGAGCGTTACTGAAGATAAAGGACAAGCTCGGGGTAGTAGTTGAGGCGAGAAGCAATAAGGAGGGAGTTATAGAAGTTCTCCTGCCCACCGGAAGCTATCAGGGGAGTCTCGAGATAGAGAACAGGACATATGAGTTCAGCTTCGAGTTCGGAAAATCTAGGTCGGTGAACTTTGTCTACCCAGTTTCTCATAGCAGGGGGTTCGAGCTGACGGTCGCTGCCAGCGCGGTAAACCTAGCGGTCTCAGGTTACGCAATCTCTAGGCTTCCGAAGAGAAGACCCAGCGGCGAGAGAAGAGTTAGGCGGGCCAGACGAATTCCGAGGGTATAGGAGGCGTTTTCAATGGGCCGCTCAATATCTGCGAGCAGCATCGCGATAATAATCCTAACTATAATCCTCGTCTCGGTTCTAGCATATCGGGTTACGGGACACGTTACACCACTTTTGACGGTTAAGTCCGGAAGCATGGAGCCGGTTCTACACGTTGGAGACGTGATCCTCATGGAGCCCGCTGACCCGCATGACATCCAGGTAGGAGATGTGATAATCTTCTACAAGCCCGGAACGAATCAGCTAATCGTCCACCGGGTGGTTCGTAAGACCCAGCAAGGACTATACACGAGGGGGGACGCGAACCCGGGGATAGATCCTTGGTCTCCGGTCCCCTACGATGCTGTCGTGGGAAAGTGGACAGGTCTCAAGATACCGAGCT
Organism: uncultured Nitrososphaeria archaeon; assembly: GCA_964540045.1. Classification (GTDB taxonomy): domain Archaea; phylum Thermoproteota; class Nitrososphaeria_A; order Caldarchaeales; family Wolframiiraptoraceae; genus Wolframiiraptor. Next base: position 1,971 of record CAZILE010000027.1, read on the forward strand.
GGCTCGGCATAGGATATCTTTCACTATTTCTCTCAGGGGAGATTTATCCGCCCTATGGACTTCTTCTCCTGATAGGGTTAGTAATCGCAAACGTTGTCTTCATGTTGAAGGGTTTCATCGTAGAGAAAAGGATTGTTAAAGCTGAGAGCGGCGAGGCTGAATCTTCTCAAGAAGAAGAGGCAGGTTCTCGATCTGAGTAAAGCCGAATCTTTTGAAGGCCTTAAGCCTCCGCCAGTAGCTCGTATCTATGTTTCTCACAACTCCCTCCAAGCTCTTCTTGATCAGCTTAAGAATCCTCTCCCCTTCTCTATCAAAGTCTAGGAGCAGGATGACGCTTTCAACATCTCTTCTCTCGAATAATCTCCTAACCCCTCTGATCGACTTGACGAGAACTATCTCTCCCTCTACTCCAAGCCTTCTCAAGCTTTCAGCATCCCTTCTGCCTTCGACGATTATCGGAACACCATTCACCGACTCGAGCCTAAGCTCATTCAGAATACTCATGAACTCCTCTAGGAGCTCCGCTCTTCTCTTAAGCTTTCGGGGAATCAACAGCCCTCGCCGCCTCGACTAATCCAGCATATGGCCAAGCACGTTTTAATCATTTTTTGACTTTCAATCTAATGCTTAACATAGTTATAATCGCTCTCAGCCAATACCCCCGTATTACTAACGGCTTTATCTCTAGAGCAAGACTCTGGCCATAGGGGGTGTGATGAGATGAGAGTTGTTACAGTTCATCTTCCTGAAGCATACATAGAAGCGATTGATCAGCTGGTTAGGAGGAGGCTTTACCCGAATCGAGCCGAGGCTATCCGTATGGCGATCAGGGATTTCATCATGGAGGAGGCCGTGAGGAGTGAATGAAGACCTACTCCTTTTCAAAAAGGACTTCTCGGATGATGTAAAGATCACGTTAATCGGCGTGGGAGGCGCGGGAAGCAACACCGCTGACAGAATTCTCTCGATGAACCTGAAGGGCGTGAGAGTGATCGCGGCCAACACGGATGCGCAGCACCTAGAGCTCGTTGAGGCGCATCAGAAAGTCCTACTCGGAAGGGGTACGACGAAGTTCAGGGGGGCGGGTGGAGATCCTGAAGTCGGTAGAGCAGCTGTTGAGGAGTCGGTTGACGAGCTGCGAGCGGCTCTCGAGGGGTCAGATATAGTGTTCGTGGCGGCCGGACTCGGAGGTGGGACGGGAACAGGTGGAGCTCCGCTTGTCGCCGAGATCGCTAGGGAGCTGGGAGCAATAGTAATAGGCGTTGTAACCTTGCCCTTCAAGTTTGAGGGAAACGTGAAGAAGAGAATAGCGTTGAAAGGGCTTGAGGACATGCGTGATAAGTGTCATACAGTCGTCGCGATTGATAACAACAAGCTACTCGAGCTCTATCCACAGTATAGTTTGACGGCGGCCTTCAGCCTAGCCGATGAGGTGATAAGCAACATGGTGATGAGCATAACCGAGTCGATCGCGAAGCCCAGCTTGATAAACATAGACTACGCAGACTTCAAGACCGTGATGGGGCGCGGGAAGCTGGCAGCTCTAGGAATAGGGAGATCATCAACGCCGAACAGGGCTGAGGAAGCGACTTTCGCCGCTCTCCAAAGCCCGCTACTAGACATAACCTATGAAGGCCTCACCGGAGCGATAATTCATGTCTCAGGTGGCGAGGACATAAAGATAAGCGAGGCGGCGAGACCAGCTGAGATAGTCTCCGAGCTCATGGGAGACGAGGCACTCGTAATCTGGGGCGCGAGGCTGGATAACTCGCTTGGATCGACGCTTCAAGTCTCATTGATCTTGACCGGCGTCGAGAGCACGGAGCTTCTGAAATCCAAGGAAGAGCCAAAGCCCTTAGAAGAGAAGGAAATAGAGGAGATAATGGAGGAGCTTGGGATAAAGCCGCTATAGGCAGCTCCTCATTCCATCATTTTTTGACCTTAAGCTCCTCGAGCCTTCTAAGCTTCTCCTTAATCTCCTTATCCGTTACCTTCCGGAAGAGTGGTTTAGGCTCCTTTATCTTATGGCCTGGAGGTATTTCCATCTCAACATCATCCCAGCTGAGCTCAGAGACCCTCCTATCAATGTTCATGTAATCTAGGATCTTCTGAGCGGCGAAGGGGAGGTAGGGCGCTGAGATCACCGCAAGGGAGAAGACAACCTGGCTGAGGACGTAAAGAGCGTTCCTAGCATTCTCGTGGCCTTTCCAAGGAGCCTTTTCATTCATGTAAGCATTCCCATCCTGAGCCAGCTCGAGCATCGCCCTCAGCCCCTTCCTGAACTCACATGCCTCGATGAGCTCCTCCACCCTCCTCGCGTGATCCAGTCTTAAAGCAAGCATATTCCTATCTTTTTCATCAAGCTCCCCAGGCTCGGGTACAGTCCCGTTCATCCTTGAGTAAATGAAGCTTAGAACCCGGTGGACGAAGTTTCCATAGGTTCCGATGAGTTCCCCGTTGATCTTCTCCGCAAAGTCCTGCCACTTGAAGTCCGTGTCCCTAGTCTCAGGAGCGATCGCCGCAGCATAATATCTAATCACGTCCGGATCGTATTCTCTTAGCAGGTCGTGGAGCCAGACGACCCATCCTCTGCTGGTCGAGAGCTTTTCACCTTCAAGGTTCACGAACTCGTTAACCACGACGTTGTATGGGAGAATGTAATCTCCGTGAGCTATTAGGAGTGCTGGAAAGAGGATCGTGTGGAAGAAGAGGTTGTCCTTGCCGATGAAGCAATATAATTTGACATCCTTGTTCACCCAGAATTTCCTCCACCTCTCCGGATCCCGTGCTACATTTTCAGCCCAATCTCTTGTAGCGGAGATGTATCCCAAGAGGTTCTCAGCCCAGTTATAGATCACTTGACCCTCTGCCCCGGGGAAGGGTGCAGGAGGCCCCCACTCATAGTCTCTCGTTATGTCCTTATCTCTCAGCCCCTCCTTCTCAAGCCATGAGACCGTCTTGTTATAGGTCGCCTTCCTCCAAAACTTCTTATCTCGAACATACTCGAGGACTTTGTCGGCCAAGGCACTTAGCTTTAGGAAGAAGTGAGTTTTCTTCTTAACCTCGGGTTTTGATCCGCAGAGTGAGCACCTCGGATTGATTATCTCAAACGACTCGTACCATGATCCGCAGACCTCGCATACATCTCCATATTGGTTGGGAGCTCCGCACCTTGGGCATGTTCCGACGACAAACCGATCTGGAAGAAATATCCTACAGTTTGGACACCACCACTGCCTTATCTCTTTCGGATAGATGTATCCTTTCTCCCAAAGCTTTTGATAGAACTCCTTAACGACCTGATAGTGAACGGGCTTACTCGTCCTCGAGAAGATGTCGAAACTTATCCCAAGCTTCTCGAAGACCTCCTTCTGGAGCGGATAATACATATCGCAGAGCTCCTTCGGCGTCATCTCCCTCCTCATGGCCTCGATGACTATGCTGCTCGCATTCTCATCGGTCCCGCAGACATAGATCACCTCAGCACCCTTCATACGCTTAAACCGAGCGAAGATATCCGCCGGTAAATATGCTCCCGCTAAATGGCCGAAGTGCCGAGGAGCATAAGAGTATGGAAGCGCCGCCGTAACGAGAACCTTCTCCTCGAGCTTCACACCCCTCCCCTAAACCGCAACTCCCAGCTTTTAACTCTAAAAGCTTTAAGAAAATAGCTTCGATGGACAGCTCCTCTTTAACTCATTATGCCTTAAAGTTTTATTATTAATGGCCCCCAGTCCCGGCCGTATGGATCACGGATCTTTCCGAGAGGCTGAGAAGCTATTGGTAGACTTTAAGGGGAAAGACTATGCTTTCGGCCGCAAAGCCCTTGATAAATTAAGCGATTATGCTCTCCAGATGGGAGAGAAGGTGGCTATAATCGCCGGCTCAACGGCGAGGAGGACAGGTCTTCTAAGCTCCCTAAGAAAACAACTGGAAGAGGAAGGGTTGAGAATCTCAGGGGTGATAAAAGGCGCCAGGCCGAACACCCCCAAGGAAGACGTATACAGAATTGCTTATCAGCTTCTAAAGCTGGATTGGGACCTCGTCGTAGCGATAGGAGGGGGGAGCTGCCTAGATGGAGCCAAGGCCGGGATGGTGCTGGCCCTGTACGGCGGGGTAGTGGATTATTACTTCGGGGTCGGAAAAGTTTCCGTGGTTCCTGATGCGAAGAGAATTCCCCTTCTCGCGGTTCAGACCGCAAGCGGCTCAGGCTCGCATCTAACGAAATACTCGAACATAACCGACCCAATTACCTGGCAGAAAAAGCTTATCGTGGACGACCTGATAGTTCCGCCCAAAGCGATCTTCCAGTACGATGTATCTCAAACAGCTTCTCCCGACCTCACGAAAGACGGCGCGCTCGACGGAATATCGCACTGCTGGGAGGTTTGGATGAGCGCCGCGGGTAAGAATTACTACGACAAGGTAAGCAGGGTAGCGTATCTGGGAATAAAGTTGATTGTAGAGAATCTTCCTAAAGCATTAAGGAACCCGAATGACTTGTCGGCGAGATATGCTCTCGGGCTGGGAACAGATTTAGGCGGCTACTCAATAATGATAGGAAGCACCAATGCGGCTCACCTCGGAAGCTTCTCGCTCGTTGACGTATTATCCCACGGCAGAGCATGCGGAATCCTAAACCCCTATTACACGGTGTTATTCGCCTCAAGAATCCAGAAACCATTAAGGAAGATTGCCGAGATATTTCGGGAGAGTGGGCTGCTGAAGGAGGAGATAGAGGCGCTTGAAGCTAGAGAGCTGGCTGAGGCGGTAGCAAGGGCGATGATGAACTTCATGAAGGGAATCGGTTTTCCGACGAGCCTGAAAGAAGCTGGAGCTTCTGAAATTCATATTCGGAAAATGGTTGAGGCCGCTAAGGACCCGCAGCTTAAAATGAAGCTTCAGAGCATGCCCCTCCCAATGGACCCCGAAAGAGGAGATATTGAGAAGCTCATGGAACCGACACTTTATGCAGCATATACGGGTAACCTATACCTCATACCTAGAATTGAGTGAAGTTTGCCCCCAAGCTATAAGGATCATTTATGTTCATTAAAGCTTATATCAGACCATTATTGTCATTTTCCGAGGAGACTCGAGAACATGCCCCCCGAAAGTCTTCCCGAGCCTCCGAAGCCGGGGCTGATGAGCTACCTAAAGGCTGTCGGGCCCGGAGTAATCCTAGGATCTCTGGCAATTGGAAGCGGCGAGTGGATACTCTTCCCAGCAATAGTCGTGAAGTATGGTCCATATCTCCTCTGGGCAGCCCTCCTCTCCTCAATAATTCAGGCAGTGATCGCGGTCGAGTCCATAAAATATACGGTCTACTGTGGGCAACCTATCCATAAAGCCTACCAAAAGTTTCCGCCAAACCCCCTAACTTGGGCATGGGCTTGGGCGCTTCTGATATTCATCCCCGTGATCTGGCCTGGATGGGCGATGTCCTCGGCGACGGCGATAGCGGCGCTTCAGCTCGGCAGGCTACCCGGCCCCCAAGACGCTTACCTGGTTCTGGCCTGGGGCTTGGTCGCGCTGACGGTTGGACTCCTAGTGATCCACGTGGGTGAGAAGATTCAGAGAACTCTCGAGGTCGTTAGCTGGCCGCTGATCATACTACTACTGATAACAGTTCTCGCCGGAGTCATCATTGCCGCCCCAGCCTCCGCTTGGGCTAACGTCTTAAGCGGTCTCGCTGGGTTCCTCAAGCCCAGATTCGGCTTCCCGCCGCAGAAGGGGACCAACTGGTATATGATCGCGGCCGCCATAGCATATATTCCGGCTGGGTTCGGCTTTAACCTCTTCATATCAAGCTATGCGAGAGATAAGGGCTGGGGGATGGGAAGCAAAATAGGATACATCTCCGGAATGATCGGAGGAAAGAAGATCGATCTCAAGACCGAGGAAGCCGCTTTCGATACCGCTGATCCTGATAACATGCGGAGATGGAGAGGTTGGCTTAACATTGTCAGGCTCGATTCATACGTCTTCTTCTCAGGGATAACCATGCTCTCGGTAATCTTGATGAGCGTAATGGCGTATGCGCTCCTGGCTCCAAGAGGTTTGGCTCCTATGGGATTCCAAGTTGCGGCAGCTCAAGCGGAGGCTCTCGCGGCGGTTCTGGGCGGAGTTGCGTGGGTTATAGTCCTCTTAGGAGGCTTTTGGGCTCTTTTTGATACTCAGTGGGGTCTGATGGACTCGGTGGCCAGAACGATAACCGATAACTTCTGGCTTGCAAGCGCGAGGGTGAGGAGCTGGGCTAAAGGTGATCCAAGAAGAATCTATTATCTAGTAGTTTACCTTCTCTACGTCATCGCCGTCGTGATAATGATAACGTCGACCATGTTCAAGTTAGCTCGACCATATGAGCTCGCGGCAACAGGCGCGGTCCTCGGTCTCTTCGCACTAACGCTCGCTCCAATACTCCAGCTAATAGTCAGCAACAGGCTTTTGCCGAAGAACCTCAGACCGGGGATAGCAAGTAACCTCATCCTCCTCGTCGGAACCATGTTCTACGGCTTCTTCATAACCGCCGTGATACTTCAAATGTTCCTAAAGATAACAATCTAAGTTTAACACCAACCACTTTTTATTTTAAGAAAAATGTTTGAAAGAAAGGCTTAGTTCGCGGATCGTCAGAGGGCCATGAGCTTCTCCACGACGGGCTTTACCTCTTCAAATCCCTTTAGTAATTCTATCTCTGGAACGCTCATAGCTCCTCTTCTAGTTGTTGAGAGAGCGGCCACGATGTTCGCAAATTTTCCAACGAGTTCAAGTTCTTTCTTATTCAGCGTTAGATCCTTCAGCTTACCCATAGCGTATAAGGCAGCTAATAAACCAGCCATATAAGCATCTCCAGCCCCTGTTGGATCTACTACTCGAACCTTGTGAGCTGGGATACTTATCGAAGTCCCTCTATGAATTAGTTCGCTTCCCTTTCCTCCCTTGGTGATGGCGATGAGCTTAATATCGAAGCTTTCAATATCGACCCCATTCTCCTCGAGAAGCTTTCTCTCTCCTTCTCCAAGCTTTACTAGATCTGCGCATCTAAGTGCCTCCTCTACACATTTCACTAATTCTTCAAATCTATTCTCCCAGAGGTTGAGCCTGATGTTTACATCAAAACTTGAGGGAACGCCCCGATCTCTTGCCATGCGAACGAGGCTGAAGCTAGTAGACCTGCTGGGCTCCCTAGCTAAGAGAACTCCTCCGAAATGGAGTAGATCGGCCTTCTCCAGAAAAGATTTGTCCAGCTCCTCGAGCTTTAGGTTAAAGTAAGCAACGTTATCATAGAGCAGGAAGCTGGGCTCAGCCTGCTTAAGCTGAACGAACACGACTCCGGTATTCCTCTCATCATCTCGGAGAATGTATCGAGTATCAACGCCCTCCGCCTTCAGGCGCTCAATCAAAAAATCGCCAAAAGCATCTCTCCCAACCTTGCTTATCAAGCCTGATGGAACGTTCAACCTTCTTAACCCAACCACTAGATTCGCCGGAGCACCTCCAGGATGCTTTTCAAACGTCTTAACATCTTTTAGATCAGCCTCCTCAACCGCGAAGAAGTCTATCAAGACCTCACCAATAGCGTAGATCATCAAGAATTGAATTAAGTATCAGGCATATTAATTATGACCCTAACTCAACTTATTCAAAGCACCCTAAACACGCGGGAAGCAGAGGTCGTTTAGAA
>CAZILE010000028.1:0-9333 GCA_964540045.1 uncultured Nitrososphaeria archaeon
GATGCAGCTTCGACTGCCTCTTCTGCCAGAACTGGTCTCATAAGAGGCTGAGGGATGGGAAATTGACTTCGGTGGATGAGCTCGTTGAATACACTCTTGGGAACAGTAGGGTCACCTGCTGGTGCTGGTTCGGCGGATCTCCTGAACCTCAGCTTCCCTTCGCCCTGAATGCGTCCAAAAAGGTTCTCGAGGAGAAGCGGGAGAATAGGATCTTGAGAATATGCTTTGAGTGGAATGGATGCGGTGCGAGGGGATTGGTGAGAAAGGCTGGAGAGCTCGCATACGTGAGCGGTGGAAACATAAAGTTCGACCTGAAAGCGTATACCCCGAGCGTCCATAGAGCCCTTACTGGAAGGGATAACGAGAGAGTTCTGGAGAACTTCGAGCTCATCTATCGGGAGTTCTATGAGAGGAGGAGAGACCTCCCAGTCCTGAACGCCACGACCCTCCTCGTCCCCCATTATGTCGACGAATACGAGGTGTCGAAGATAGCTGAGTTCATCGCGAGCCTGGATCCGGAGATACCATACAGCCTTCTCATATTCCATCCGGATTACTTGATGAGTGACGTAACGGTCACCCCAAGAAAGCAGGTTGAGAGATGCTATCAGGCTGCGAAGAAATATCTGAGGAACGTCAATATAGGGAATATCGCGCTCTTAGGTCTCGCTGAGACGGAAGCTGATGAATAAGCCTCTCTATATGTTATTTGATGGTTAGCTTTATTCATTCTCCTTTTCAAAGATAAATTTCACCGATTCAAAGAATATGTTCGAGCTCGCGAGGATGGAGGTCGAGATCTTAGTAAAGCCTCCTAGCAGAAGAGCCTCCGAAGAAGCGTTGAGAGAGCTGAGACGGTCGAGAGCTCAGGCCGTGATGCTGAACCTCCCCGAGAATATAAACGATCTAGTCCAAGATCTAATCCTAGGTGCGATAGAATACGATGACTTCCTCGAGGGGGTCGAGAAGAGGCTTCCAAGCCCTGCCAGCGCTTGGATTAAGGGATACGAGCAGATCTTGCTCAAGGGGTTCAGGCTGAGCAGGCTTCCTGAGGTCTACTGCTACGGAGACGTGATGACATTTAAGGTTGAGGCGGAGGAGGCCATTCAGCTCACGCTTCTAACGCTTAGAAGCATGGTCACGAACAGGGTGGATATCGAGGAATGGCTTAGGATACTTCAGGAGAGAAGTAGGCTGAGGGAGGTATCGTCGGTGAGGGAGGCTGAGAAGGTCGCTGACGTATCCATCCGATATGAGAAAACTGTCTGCATCTCTGATAGAACTCCCTCCCACATCAAAAGCAAGCTCGAGGAAGAAGGAATAAGGCCCAGAGTCCATTATCTCGGTCAGCCGCATCACTTTACGCCGCTGGAAGTGCTAAACAGGGCTCTCAACAGGAGGAGAGTCAGCCGTGAAGAACTTGAGACGCTCATCAAAGAGCACATAGAGTTTATCCGAGAATATGTTTACCGAAAGCCCATGCTAGAGGCGATCGATGAGTGGAGCATGAAGAAGCTTTATTGGATCCCGAGGCCGGCTGAACGTAAACAAATTTAATTTTCAGTTGCCAGATCTTTTCTCGCATGGATTCCCTGCTCATCGTGATAGATTTTCAAGAGAGGCTGATAAGGCGCATACAAGACGCTGAGGAGATCTTAAGAGAGTCAGCGAAGCTCATCAAAGCATGCAAGATCTTGGGAGTCCCCATAATCGTTACTGAGCAAGTTAAGCTTGGAGAGACCGTAGAGGAGATCAAGAAGCTGATAGATTCCAAGCCCATTCAGAAGTCTAGCTTTAGCTGCGCGAGATCTGATGATTTCATGAGAGAGCTTAAGAGGATGAAGCCTGGGAAGTGCATAATCGTCGGAATCGAAGCGCATATCTGCGTTCTCCAGACCGCTTTAGATCTTTTGGAGAGAGGCTATGAGGTTCACGTGGCCTTAGACTGCATAGGATCTAGGAGGCTTCTCGATAGAGATGCGGCGATCCGGCGGATGACTCAGAAGGGGGTCATCCCAACGACTGCGGAGACCGTGATCTATGAGCTTCTTGAGACGGCGGAGCACGAGAGGTTCAAGGAAATTTTAGAGATTGTGAAAACCTGAGACCTCCGCCCGATAAACTTAACTTCCGGCAGGAATTAATCTGAGCTCATGGCTGGAGAGAGCTTTGAGAATTTGGTGAAGAGGCTGGGCGGGGAGATCCTTGAGCTAGGTGCTCCCGTGAAGACGGTCGAACAGGCTTCTAAAGCGGCTGGGGCTGATCCAGGTCAGATAATAAAGTCAATGCTGCTGATCTCCGAGAAGGAGGGCGCGATCCTAGCCATAGTCGATGGAAGATCTAGGGTCGATCTCGAGAAGCTTAGCCTAAGGTTCGGCAGAACCAGGCTCGCCTCCCCGAGAGAGGTTAAGGAGCTCACGGGCTACGAGGTCGGAGAGCTTCCGCCGATAGGGCTTCCCGTAAAGACCTTGATCGACCCGAAGGTTCTCGAGAAGGACTACGTTATCGGCGGAGGAGGGGCAATAGATAAGCTGATAAAGATTGATCCCAAGAAGATCCTCGAGGTTCAGAAGGCAGAGATCGTGAATATCTCGAGGTAGAGGAGAGACGTTTTAGGTTCCCCGTATCCTAATATTGTGGAACCTGAGGATAAGGGTTTGGAGCTTCCATGGCGAAAACGATGATGCTTGAGGCTAGAGCTGGATCGATACCCGATGAAGTTAAGATCATTGCAAGAGAAGAGGGGGTTGACGAGAATAAGCTTAGAGACAGGCTCAGCGAAGGCAGGGTGATAATCCCTAGAAACTTGCGGAGGCTCGGCAGGGTTAAGGTCATCGGGATCGGGGAAGGGCTCTCGACGAAGGTCAACGTGAACGTCGGGACTAGCAGCACGGTCATAGACTTGGACATGGAGATCGAGAAGACTAGGGTCGCCGTGAAATATGGCTCAGACACGATCATGGATCTCAGCATAGGAGGAGACATTGCGGAGATACGGAGGGTCTTGCTTAGGGAATCTGAGCCTCTACCCTTCGGCACGGTTCCAACCTATCAAGTATACTTGGAGAGCGCAGGCAGGGGAGGGTCTCTGCCCGATGAAGATTTCTTCTTCAGGGTGCTTGAGGAGCAGCTGAGAGACGGAGTCGACTTCATGACAATCCACGCTGGGATAGGCAGGGAGCTCGCGGAAAAGGCCGTGAAAAGCAAGAGGGTAGAGCCCGTGGTCAGCAGGGGCGGAGCCATGCTAGCCGCCTGGATGCTCGAAACTGGAAGCGAGAACCCGTATCTCAAGAACTGGGATTACCTGCTTGAGCTCTTCGCCGAATATGATGCAGTCATAAGCCTTGGAGACGCCTTGAGGCCTGGAAGCATAGTGGACGCCTTAGACGACCTCCAGATAGCTGAACTCATAACGAACTCGAGGCTTCTTGAGCGAGCTAGAGAAAAGGGCGTTCAGGTGATGATCGAAGGACCTGGCCACGTCCCCCTGAACAAGGTAGCTGCGGATGTAAGGCTCATGAAAAGCCTCACCCGAAACGCGCCCTACTACGTTTTAGGCCCCCTCGTGACGGACATAGCTCTGGGATATGATCACATAGCCTCAGCGATCGGAGCGGCGATCGCAGCCGCAGAGGGAGCGGACTTCATCTGCTATCTGACCCCAGCAGAGCATCTGAGCCTGCCGACCCCTGAGCAGGTTAAGGAGGGGCTGATCGCTGCGAAGATCGCGGCTCATGCTGGAGATCTGGTTAAGCTTGGCGAGAAGGCGCTTAAGAAGGATTTAGAGCTTAGCAGGCGTAGAGCGGGATTGGATTGGAGTCAGATGATCAAGCTGGCTTATGACCGCGAGAAAGCTGAGAACATCTATAAGCAATTTGGAGAGAGAAGCCAGGCATGCAATATGTGCGGAAAACTGTGCGTATTTCTGATCCTATCGAGATATATCAAGCATGAGGAAAGCCGCCGATAGCTCAAAGCGGGCCATAACCGCCTGGGCGAAAAGAATCCCGAGCGTCAAATATATAATTAGGAGCAACAACGCTCAAAACGTGGGCCCGTAGCTCAGCCTGGTCGGAGCGTCCGGCTGATAACCGGAAAGCCTTTCCTCTCTTAGGAGGCACGGAAGGTCCTGGGTTCGAATCCCAGCGGGCCCACATCCTCTTAGATTTTCTATGATGGAAGAGATTTTCGAATTATCCTCTTCCAAGTCTCATACTTCTTCTTGCGCTCGGCTTCGGATAGCTTTGGATAGAAGATGTCTCTAGGAACTCTATCGATTACGGATGAGACCTCTTTCAGATTTTTCCACAGCTTGAAGCCCAAGCCCCCCATGAGATAGGAGCCGAAGGCCGACATGTCCTCTATCCTAGCTCTCGAGACAGGTATTCCTAGGATGTCTGCTTGGAATTGCATAAGGAAGTTGTTTTTCGCCCCTCCTCCATCAGTCCTGAGCTCATTTATCCTGACCCCAGCTCGATCTTTCAAGACCTCTAATACGTCTCGGATTTGATAGGCTATTGACTCGACGGCAGCCCTTATAATATGGGCTTTACCTGATTTGAAAGTCAAACCGTAGATAAGCCCCCTAGCTCTACTCTCCCAATATGGCGCTCCTAATCCGCTGAAAGCCGGAACGAAATAGACTCCTTCGGTATCTTTTATCGATGAGCAGATCTTCTCGACCTCGCCTAGATCCTTTATTATCTCAAGATTATCCATAAGCCATTTAACTGCGGCGCCCGTTGCATGAACGTTCCCCTCGAAAACATAGGTGATGTCATGGTTTATCCCCCAGCCTATGGAGGTCACAATTCCCTTAGAGGGCATTAGAAATCGCTCTCCGATATTCATAACTATTGAAGAGCCGGTTCCGTAAGTTGCTTTTACCATGCCCTTCTCAAAGCATCCTTGCCCGAAGAGAGCCGCCTGAGAGTCCCCCATTACTCCGCTTATTGGAACCTCCCTATCGAGAACGCCTCTACATCTAGTATAGCCGAAAATGGCGTTCGAGGGAGCCGGCTCAGGCAACATAGACTCGGACACGTTAAACAGTTCCAATAGCTCATCATCCCACCTCAATTTTCTAATATTAAACAGCATGGTTCTACAAGCGTTTGAGTAGTCTGTAGCATGCACATCTCCTTCCGTCAGCTTCCATATAAGCCAGCTATCAATTGTTCCCACCGCCGCATGACCAGATGGAATATCGGCGTTCTCTAATAGCCATTTAATTTTACTAGCGGAGAAGTAGGGGTCTATCACTAGCCCCGTCTTCTCCATCACTACCTCCTGATATCCTTTCTTCTTTATGGACTCGCATATCTCCGCGCCTCGCATACACTGCCATACTATTGCATTGTATAATGGCTTTCCAGTTCGCTTATCCCAGATGACAATAGTCTCTCTTTGATTCGTTATCGTTATTCCTATGACGTTTTTCGAAAGCTGTTCAGCTTTCTTCACGAGAAGTTCTATGACTTTAATGGTGTTGCTAAATATTTCAGTGGGGTCGTGCTCCACCCATCCGGGCCTCGGATAATACTGCTTGTGGGACAGCGAGTATTCTCCGACTATTCTACCATCAGTCGTAAATAGGAAGCCCTTCGTAGATGCCGTACTCTGATCTATAGTGATTACGAGAGATCCATCATAATCCATAGCTTTCACCTTTTCACCTCGGATATGAATGAGGTCACCTCTTCTACGAGCCGGTCGTAGGATAATCCGTAGTATCTAAAGATCTCGGGCTGAGATGCCGTTATCACGAAGTCATCTGGAAGCGAGATGATTTTCATTCTCGTTGGATTTCGGGTCGCGAGGAACTCTGCGATTGCGCTTCCCAGCCCTCCATGGATTGTATGCTCCTCCACCACCACTATTCTCCCAATTCTCCTTGAGATGTCCAAGAGGAGGTCTGTATCTAAAGGCTTTACAGTCGGCATATCTATTACCTCTGCGCTGATCCCTCTCGTCTTCAGGATTTTTCCGGCTTCCAAGCAGTGATGAACGGTTTCTCCTACGCCGATTATGGCGACGTCAGATCCGTCCATGAGCACGTTCGCTTTACCTATCTTAAAATCGACCCCTTCTTCATATATTATCGGAACGGGGTTTCTGCCAACTCGCACATATACGGGGCCAACGTATTCTACGAGACGCTCGATAACGGCTTTAGCCTGGTTGGCATCCGACGGAAGTATTACGACCATGTGAGGGAATGTTCGCATTATCGCTATATCATTTACTGCATGGTGAGTATATCCTAAAGGACCGTAGCTCACTCCTCCGCTGACTCCGATAAGCTTTACGTTAGACCTCGAATAGATAACATCGACCTTAATCTGGTCGATCGCTCTAGCCGTTAGGAAGCATGCATAAGTGAGAAGAAATGGTTTCTTTCCCATCTTGGATAATCCGGCCGCTATTCCAACAGCATTTTGCTCCGCTATCCCAACGTCAATAAATTGCTCAGGCAGGTTCTCCGCAAATATATTTGCAACCGTAGAAAATCTCGCATCAGTGGTTAATGCGATTATCGATTTATCCTTCTTCGCAAGTTCGAATAGCGTCTCCGCAATAACCTTTCTACAGGCGGCTGTTTTCCGCTCCATTCTCATGTCAGCCTCCCGCTGAGCGCCCTTAGCTGCGCATCTAAATCGCTGAGAGCCTGCTTATACTGCTCATCGTTTAGAGTTCCGTGATGCCACCTGTAGTTGTTTTCTATGAAGCTTACGCCTTTTCCTTTTATCGTTTTTGCGATGACTAGGTGAGGCATGCCATTAGGGCCAAACGATTTCATAGCATCTATTAGCTCGTTGAAATCGTGTCCATTTACTTCTCTTACCTCCCATCCAAATGCCCGCCATCTCTCGGCTAAAGGCTCCAACTTTACAATGGTCTCGGTATCTCCTCCAATCTGAAGCCTGTTTCTATCGATTATCGCCACTAGATTATCTAAATGATAGGTGCTTGCGAACATGGCCGCTTCATATACAGAGCCTTCCTGGAGCTCGCCATCTCCCAATAGCACATACACCTTATTGTCTTTTCCATCCATCTTAAGGGCGAGGGCCATGCCGCAGGCGATGGATAGGCCATGCCCCAGCGACCCGGTTGCAACATCTATTCCGGGCACTTCTATCGATGGATGGCCTATGAGCTTCGATCCAAACTGGCAGTAGTTTTCTAGATTCTCTTTTGGGAAGAATCCCAGGTCGGCGAGGATCGCATAATAGGCTTCTACGCTATGACCCTTGCTGAGGATAAATTTATCTCCCGGCTTCATTATCTCGTAGAAAAGTGCGACGAGTATATCAGTTTCAGAAAGCGATCCCCCGATATGCCCTGTCTTCGCTTTGTAGATCATTCTAACAACCTGCTTTCTGATCTCTATACTCTTCTCAGCAAGTCGTTTAATCTTGGCAGGGTCTTGTGATAGAGGCATATTAACACCCAAACAGCCTAAACTATTTATGCAATATAAACCTTTATTAGCTTGGAAGAACTCGAATCTCTCTAGACTTGTATCCGCCTTCATTTTGTTTTTAGTTTTAGAAACTATACTACTTTGGACGCGGTAGGATTGACATCTGGATCAGTATTCAATGCTTTTACCTAGCTTCTGCTACTATTAGTTGGGTTGGATCTATTCCTGTTGGCAGCGGCCACATCAAGAGGATTTCATAGCTTAGTTTCATGGCCTTCGACTCCCCACCTCCAAGGAGTAATTCTAGTAGGGTTGGCTTTCTAGGCTTCACCCACTTTACCGGAGCTGTCTCAGGCAATCCCGCAAGTCTTCTAGCAGTCCTTATTGCGTCATATAAGCTTCCGGTATCGTCTATTAGTCCTAGCTTAACCGCCTGCGTTCCGAGGAATGGTCTTGCCGATAGGATTTCGCCCCAGTCTCTTATCTTATCTCCTCTATTCTCCTTAACCCTCTCTTCGAAGACCTCGGCTATGGAGTTTATCATGGATTGCATTATCCTGCGCTCCTCCTCGGTCATCGGCCTCCAGGCGCTTCCAATATCCTTCAGCTCTCCGCTCTTGAAGGTCTCAGCGTGAATCCCGAGCTTGTCCATGAGCTCGGCGAAGTTTATCACGAGCGAGACCGCTCCGACGGATCCCGTTAGCGCGTGGGGGGATGCCATGATCTCGTCGGCTGGAAGGGAGATGTAGTATCCTCCAGAGGCTCCATACTCGGCGATGTATGCGACCACGGTCCGCTTCTCCGCGAGGCTCTTTATCATCTGGTATATCTCCTCTGAGGCCGCAGCGCTTCCACCAGGGCTATTGATCACTAGGACGACGGCTTTCGCGGAGGGGTCTGATTCAACCTTCTTTATCAGTTCTTCGACCTGGCTTGGGGTGAGAGTCTCGCCCGATAAAAGCGCTAGGGGAGACTCGGTGTAGCTTATGGTTCCCGAGAGCTGGATCAAGGCGACGTATTCGGGGCCAGCGGGTCCAACGGGCTTGGCGAAGCCTAGGATCAGGATCGAGGATACGGCGGCTCCCAAGCATAATCCTATGATGAGCCAGATCCACCATTTCAGGGCCATGAACTCCCAAGAATCTCTATTGCACCTGCTATAAAGCCTAACCGCTCTCAATCTAAGGCTTTATCACCCGAGTTGGAACTGCGAAAAGCCTTCCTCCCAGATGAAGTGGAAGACTTATCTTCTCCACGTTCCACACACCTCTCTCGAAAAACTCTTTCGAGCAGTAGGCTTCTAGGACATCTCCTATGAAGACAATACACTCGCCTGCCTCGATCTCATCATGAAGCCTGCACTCAAGGTGGGCCACGCACTCGCTCACAATCGGCGGCTTAACCTTTCTAGCAGGCGCAGGAGTGAGACCAGCGAGCTTAAACTTGTTAACCCTTCTTCCGCTCTTCGTCCCGCAGAGCCAGATTGCCCTCAACAACCTCTCATCGGGAATGTTCACCGTGAACTCTCCAGACTCCCTGATGAGCTCACCAGTATAGCTCTCCTCTCCAAGCGCCAACGCGATCATGGGCGGATCCTCGCTCACAGGCATGTTCCAAGCGCAGGCCATCACATTAGGCCTCCCATCCCTCGACGACGAGACCACGAGAACAGTCATACAAGGATGAAGAAGCTTATAGAAATCACCCATAACATCGACCTTCAAACCTTCAACCCCCTCAAAGAAGACATAAAACCACCTTAAATCTCCAACACGCCGAAAAGTATTCATAAAACCAAGCCACACTCTCTACCGCCCCTTACTCATAAAGCCGCTCCGGTAGTATAGTCCGGTCAAGTATGCGGGCCTCTCGAGCCCGTGACCCGGGTTCAAATCCCGGCCGGAGCA
>CAZILE010000029.1:0-1866 GCA_964540045.1 uncultured Nitrososphaeria archaeon
TAAGGATGGTAAGTTCAAGCATGAGAGCGAGGGACCTGAATATGAGACACTATGGGCTCTTGGAGCTATGATCGGGCTAGGCCACGTTGAGGCGGTCTCTTACCTGAACTATCTCGCCAACGATTATGGAATTGACACAATCGAGCTGGGGAACACTCTCGCGGTTGCGTGCGAGGCATCTGAAAAGGGGCTCCTACAAGACTCGGTTAAGTGGGGTGATGCTGATGCTTTCGCCGAGCTGATTAGGAAGATAGCTTATCGAGAGGGCGAGCTCGGAAACCTACTGGCTGAAGGAGGTGCTAGCGCCGCTGAGAAGCTTGGAGCACCGGAGATATCCATGTCGGTTAAGGGGCTCAGCATACCGGCCTACGATCCGAGAGGAGCGAAGGGTATAGGTTTCACCTATGCTACATCGAACAGAGGCGCATGCCACCTGAGAGCATATACTATCTCATCTGAGGTCTTTGGAATACCGCATAAGACCGACCCGCTAACCTATGAGGGCAAGGTTGACCTAGTGATATACTTCGAAAGATTGTACGCCGTGATCGACAGCATGACCTTCTGTAAGTTCAGCAACTTTGCCATGACAAAAGAGGACTACGCGGCGCTCTACTCGAGCCTAACCGGGCTTGAGGCCACCCCTGATGACCTTGACAAAATTGGGGAGAGGATCTGGACCCAAGAGAGATACTTCAACCAGCTTCATGGCTTCTCCAGGAAGGACGATGTCCTGCCGAAGAGGTTCTTTGAAGAACCATCGTCAAAGGGAGAGGTCTACGATAGGGAAACCTTCGAGAGAATGCTTGACGAATATTATCAGAAGCACGGATATACATCTGACGGAATGGTTCCTGAGGAGATCTTAAAGAACCTCCAGATAATTTAAGCTGGAACCAACTCCCTCACCCTATTTTTCCACAAATAGGGCATTCTGGATTCCTCTTAATCTCTATCGAATAGATGGAAAAGTCTCCGCCATCAATTACGAGGAGCCTTCCGACGGCAGGTTTTCCAAGCCCTGTTAAAAGCTTTATAGCCTCCAAGGCTTCAAGAGCTCCGACGATTCCGGGAAGCGGGCCGAGAACCGGGGTCATGTCATGCTCCTTCAGATCCCTCGGCATAAGACATCTTAAGCATGGACCCTCACCCGGGATTACTGTCATCAATCTCCCTTCCATTCCATAGACCGCTCCATGGATCAAGGGCTTTGATTCTTCAACGCATGCCCGATTCAGTAGAAACCTACTCCTGAAATTGTCTAAGCAATCTAGAACGAGATCTGCACCTTCAAGCAGTCTTGGGAGATTTTCTTCGGTTACCTGTTCTTGAATTGGTTCAACCCTTATCTCAGGATTTAGATCGAGAAGCTTTCTCGATGCGACCTCGACCTTAAGCTCTCCGATATCCCGGGTTGTATATAGGATCTGCCTGTTTAAGTTGCTCAGCTCAACCTTCTCGTAATCAACTATCTTAAGCCTTCCAACCCCTCCTGCTGCGAGATAAAGGGATGCTGCCGATCCAAGTCCCCCGGCTCCAACTACCAAAACTGTGGAATTCTTCAGCCTTAGCTGAGCCTCCGTCCCGAATCCAAGGATCCTTAGTTGCCTATCATATCTTTCAAGCTCGCTCGAAGTCAACTTACCCTCCTGCGACCGGAGGGATGAAGGCAACCGAGTCTCCATCCTTTAACTTTGTCTTGAACCCATCTAAATAGGTTATCTCTCTACCATTCACGAGAATCTTGATGTTTGGGTTCTCCCCGATCAATCGGCTTGAGTTGATTCTTGAGCCATATTTTTGATTTAGGAGGGTGAGCAGGTCCTTGACGGTTGATCCTTCAGGGAGATCTACATGAAGAACCCC
>CAZILE010000029.1:1876-9119 GCA_964540045.1 uncultured Nitrososphaeria archaeon
TCCCTAATCATGGCGAATGTCTTGACGAGCACCCTCAAGGCGCCTCATCTGGTGGAACTCTTCGCTCGATTTATTCTTTATGAGTTAACAGGGGGGCGCGAATAGTTGAAAGAGCCTCTTCAGCCGGAGAAGTCCTAAAACATGTTTAGGCTTTCACCCATTCTATCCCGAGGTCCTTAAGCACCGAGATTATCAGATCCCTGTCCTTACTCCTTAAGCCCTTCCAGTCCAGAACCGCGATCATCGGTTTTTCTAAGGTCTTCTCGAACGCCTGTATTATCAGATCTCGGCTTACAGGCATCACATATTTCGGACACATGTGGCCAAAGGAATATTCTCGGCCGAGAGCGAGTCTAGTGAAGCAGGGAGCGTAATGACCTCCACCGAATCCTATCGCCGCAGGAGGAACATTCTCAGAAGGCTTACAGGCGTTAAGGCACGCCGATGCAACGGCTTCGAGAGCCTTACGTTCAGGAAGATCGTTTGGGAGGCCGCCAGCTTCTACAAAAATTATCGGCACCCTGGTTGCTGGCCCGTGATGAGTTACTTCAAGCCCGATGCTCCAACCATTTAGCCCGAGATCCGAAATGCTCTCAGCCAGGGAGTGAAGAGCCTTGTATAGAGCCGACGCGCTAGTTGGTGAGAGGGTTTTTGGAAACCCACCCAATAATGCGTCCGCCCTCCAATTCCCAACAGGATGCGTTAGAAGAGCCTTTCTCCCGGCTTCCGATTTATGAGAAGACGCAACCACTAGGAGGTCGGGAGCTAGGTCCTCTCCCAGTCCATTAGCGTATATGTGCTTTTTCGAGATCAGCTTGAGGAGGACATCATCCTTTCTGTAAAGACCTTCGTCAATAGCTTTAAAGCCATAGTTTTCTATGAGGATCTTCGCGATTAAGATTGAAGCGGGGTCAGCTTCGGATGCTACTATCAGCTTCATCGCTCGGCTGAGTCTCCTGAGAGACAATTCCTCTAAAATATTCCCCTTCAAGTATTATCTTTGGATGAAGTTTCAGCCCGTGAAGAAACCTTTGATATGTAAGCCTGTTGCAGATGAGCTTCTCGAGGCTAGGGGTCGCGGAGCAGTTAAAATAAGAGCCTCGTTTGATCTTGGAAAGAGCTTCAAGGAGGTTAAGCTAAGTGAGAGGAGCGTGGTTCACCGGGATTTCGAGCTCGGATGGGATGAGATTGAACTCGCTTCTAAAAGGGAGCGAGACATCTACATGATCGACGAAGGAAAGCTAGTACCCCTCTCAATAGCCTCAGATCACTTCTATAAGCTAGTCCTAGTTAGATGGGGTTATCCCTCAACTCTTGAGATCGACGGCATACACATGCACAGGATTCTGGACATTACGCCCGATGCAGATTCGAGGCTTAAGGTTAGGCTGCTTGGGGATCTTAGATGTAAGAGAGTTTTAGATGTGTGCACTGGACTTGGATACACGGCAATAACCTCATTGAGAAGGGGTGCGTGTAGCGTGCTTACAATCGAGAAAGATAAGAGCGTGGTAAGTCTCGCAAAGCTAAATCCTTGGTCTTGGGAGCTCGAAGATGAACGGGTGGAGCTGAAGATGAAAGATGCCTTTACAGCCTTAGACGAGTATAAAGAAGAGTTTGATGCTGTAATCCATGATCCTCCGAGAATCTCCCTGGCGGGAGACCTTTACAGCCTGGAGTTCTACCTTAAGCTCGCTAGGGCCCTGAAACCTGGGGGGAGAATAGTTCACTATGTCGGGCAGCCTGGAATACATAAGGGGAAGAGAATCTGGAGGGGCGTCTTAGAGCGGCTAAGGCTCGCGGGATTCGACGCCAAATACGATGAGAAATCTAGATGCGTTTACGGGTACAGGAAACGCTAATAGCGGCTCTCCTCCAAAATCATTGGAAGAAATGCCGTCAAAGAAGATAATCGGCCATGGGACTTGGCTTGATAAGGTCGCAGCGGAGCTGGTCGAGAGGGAGAAGAGGCTAGGTAGGAGCCTTAAGCTCATTAAAACTGAGAGCGGACTGGGGGCTTCAGGGATTCCTCATGTTGGAAGCATGGCGGATGCCGTTAGAGCTTATGGAGTGACCCTAGCTCTAAGAGAGCTTGGTTATGAGTCCGAGAGCATAGCCTTCACAGACGATATGGATGGGCTTAGAAAGGTTCCGGCGGGAATGCCGAGGGAGCTCGAGGAATATCTCCTGATACCGGTCTCCTCGATACCAGACCCTTACGGCTGCCATGAATCGTTCTCCGAGCATGTGAGCGGGATGTTAAGAGACGGACTGGAGAAGGCGGGGATAGAGTGTAAATACGTGTCGGGCAGACAGACATATGCTTCCGGAATCCTTTCGGAGCACATTCACCAGATTCTCCTTCAGTCCAAGAAGATCGGGGAGAAGATAGAGGAGCTGACTGGGCAGAGCAAGTTTAAGCAAGTCCTTCCATACTTCGCGGTCTGCAAGCAGTGTGGCAGAATCTACACAACTCAGGCTTATGAGTATGATCCAAGGAGAAGGGTCGTTAGGTACAGGTGCGTTGGAGCTGAAGTTGGAGGAAGATATTTCCGGGGATGTGGGTATGAGGGTGAGGCAGATATTAGGAAGGATGATGGAAAGCTCGCCTGGAAAACGGAGTTCGCTGCGAGATGGGCCGCTCTAGACATAAGGTTCGAGGCCTATGGGAAGGATATAGCTGACTCAGTGAAGGTTAACGATTGGGTTTCAAAGGAGATTTTAGGTTTCGAACCACCTATGCACATTAGATATGAAATGTTTCTAGATGCTTCGGGGAGAAAGATCTCGAAGTCCATTGGAAATGTCTTTACCCCCCAGCTCTGGTATAGATATGGAAGCCCGCAGAGCCTCCTACTTCTTCTCTTCAAGCGGGCTACTGGAACCAGGATTCTGACGCTTCAAACTATTCCAAGGCTTATGGATGAGCTGGATTTCCTAGAGGACGTTTATTTTGATAGGGTTAGAGTTGGAAGCGAGCTTGAGCGAGCGAAGCTTAAGGGCCTATACCTTTACTCGCATCTCCTAAAGCCGCCAGAAAAGCTGTCCTCCCACATACCGTATTCTCTCATAGTCGAACTTGCCATCGCGGCACCGGAGGATAAGCGGTTTGAGTTCATCGTGAGCAGGCTGAGGAAGTATGGATATGAGGTTGATGAAAGGGTTAGGGAGAAGATCATGCTTGCGATCAATTATGCTGTGGACTTGGGAGCTGTTGAAAGAGCTCTCGTAGAGCTTTCGGAGCAGGAGAGAAAGGCGATTTCAGAGCTGATAGAACTTATCGAGGCCGCGGAAAATGGCGAGGAAGTTCAATCCGCAATATTCGAGACGGCGAGAAAACATGGGTTGAGCCCTAAGAACTTCTTCAAGAAGCTTTACAAAATCTTTCTAGGAAGGGATAGTGGACCGAGACTCGGGCCGTACATTTGGGATCTTGGGAAAAATCGAGCGATAGAGATTCTGAGATCGAATGTCGGATGAGGTATTCTCAATACTTATATACGGGGTAAAACGCCTTATCCTGCTAAAAGGAGTCGTAAAAGAATGAGTGAGTTAGTAAAGATAGGTCAGTTAACCCCGCGTTCTAGAAACGTAAACCTCGTTGCAAGAGTTGTGAGCAAGTCTCCCGAAAAAGTCGTCTCTTCGCAATATGATCAGAAGGAACATAGGCTTAGCGAGCTTTTAATAGCGGATGAAACCGGAGCAATAAACCTAGTCCTCTGGGACGATCGAATAGATGAAGTCCGAGAAGGTTCGACGATCAAGATATCAAACGGCTTTATAAAGCTCTTTAGAGGCAGAATGCAGCTGAACCTTGGAAGATATGGGACTGTTGAAGAGGTTGAGGACACCGCGATAGGAGAAGTGAACCTAGATAACAACCTTTCTGAGACGCCTCAGCCCCAGGAAGGATTTGGAAGAAGACCTCCAAGACGATTTAGGCGGAGATAACCCTAAAAGCCCAGAGGACTAATCTATCCTCCAAAAACCACTATTTTTATATCCTATTTTAATAAGCTTTTATAGCGTAAGATTTTGAGCGATGAGGATTTTGAGTTAATAGTCGTCGAGAAGCCGAAGGCTGAGATAGAAATTCCTAGGACAAAGCTTCTCTCGTTCATTAAGCTCGCCGAAGAGCTAGGCTGGCAGAAGTCTAGGCTTAAACGATATATCAGCACCGCTCTCAGGCTTAGAGATCTCGAGAAGAGATATGGAAAGAGCTACGTGGCGCTCGTTAGAAGTTATGAGAAGCTGGCGAAAGAAGAGGTTAAGTTAAGATACTCCATCGAGCAGCTCTTGGAAAAGAGGAAACGCGTGGAGGAGGATCTAAACCTATATCTTGAGCAGCATAAACTTACCTTAGATCTCGTTCAAAGGCTGGGGAAAATTGTCTCGGCCTTGAGAGATAGGGGGCTGGATCTAAACGATCTTGAAGGCGCATTAAACGCAATAGAATCCATGAAGGATGCAGGCTATAACGTTAAGGAACTCTTGGAGCGGTTGAAGAGAATTAAAGGCTATGAGAGCTCTGTCAGAGAGTTCGAGAAGACGATCGAGGAGGCTAGGAGGAAACTCGAGGAACTCGAAGAAAGGAAAAGGAGAGTCATTAAGGAGATAGAAGAGCTGCATCGGGTTTCTGGCGAGCTGGGAGAGCTGAGAAGGCTTGAGGAGGAGCTTAGGGAGAAGGTTGAGCAGGTGAAGGGCGAGCTTGAGGAGAGATCGAAGAGGTTGGAGGAAGTTGAGGAGGAGCTTGAGAAGATCTTGGGCTACAGGGCTTCAATGGAGGATCTTCAAAGGCGGATCGAGGAGCTCAGGGAGGAGGCCAATAAGCTGAGCGAGCATAAGGAGAGGATTAGTAAGGAGATCTCGGAGCTCTTAGAGACCCGAGCGGAGATCGATGAAATTAGAAGGAGGATGAAGGAGGAGAGAGAAATGTTATCGGCGCTTGAGAAGGAAGTAGCGAATAGGCAGTCTTACCTAGAGATCCTTGAAGGTGAGCTCGCAGCCGCATACTCCATCCTGAAGATATTTACTGACCCTAGTGGAGTGGATGTCGAGGACCTCGAGCCGCTGGTAGATCAGCTTCAAAAAATATTGAAAGTTAAGCGAGGTGAACTTCCAGCTCTTAAGCCCCTTGAGCCACATCTAATCAACAGGGTTAAAGAGAACTTGGTCTCGCTCATCACGCCTCACGTTAGGAGCGAGTTCGTCCCAAAGAAGGTATTTGACCAGCTTGAGAGAGAGGTCAAGAGGCTGAATGAGCAGAAAGAAGCGCTTGAGGAGGAGCTAAGCTCTTTAAGAACCCTTCTAGAGAGCAAAGTGCCTCAGCAGCCGTCGAAGCCTTTGCTTGAAGCCCTCACCCAGGATGGCGAGGCCATCGCACTCAAGACCTTGGATAAAGGTAAGAAGTTCAAGATAAAATGCCCCTCCTGTGGATCGGTCTCAGTGATCAGCATTCCAGCCAAGGAGGAACTTGAGGAACTAAACTCAAGGAACTGTCAGCTTAGATTTACCTGCGGAGAGTGCAATAAATCTTTCTTAATCCCACTTGATACTCTGTTGAGGAAGCTGGAGGCTGGGAGAACTTGAACGATCGGAGGATAAATCCGATAGTTAAGATGCTGGCATGGCGAGTTAGGAAACTTGGGGTCGATGACATTGTAAAGGTTTTGGCGGCTGTAGCTTCCAAGAATGAGGGAGCATTCACCCTAACCGAGGTCATAGAAATGCTGCCGGACGAGATTAAAGTTGATAGAAATAAGAGGAGACGGGTTGGGAATCTACTTCAAGCATTGGTCTCCTTAGGTTATCTCTCAAAACCCAGCGAGCGCAGATGGATTAAGAACGCTCCAACTCTTAGCCATTTTCTCAGCCAACACTTGCTCGAGCTATCATCTATTGAGAGGATTCCTCCCCGCCACCCCGCTGCTCACGAGAAGATAATCGCCCGTCGGAAGAAGCTTGGTCAGATCTCTTAAGGATGATTGATCCCTTCCAGTCTATGGGTATCTCGGCGAAGCTCCACTCCCGATTGAGGAACCTGGCGGCGAGAATTGGTTTAGGCTTTATCTCAGCCCCGCAGTGCGGACACCTCACCACGAAGAGCTCACAGAACTTCAAGAGCCTCTTAACTTGAGAGTTGTTGAGAATTACGTATGACCTATTGCTGGACTTGACCTCGATCGCGAGAAGCTCCCCTGAGTCGACCGCTATTATATCGGGCTTAGGAAGTTTTCCAGCCCCACTTCCAGGAGTTCTTACAGCATAGGTTCCAGGCTCATTCCTATCCGCGAATCTCCTGATCAAATAGTATTCCCCTTCGTAGCCCATTCTAGCCTTATAACGGGGTGAGGCAGGGTTCCTAGGTCTCTTAGGCATAGCTCCTCAAGCCACATCCTAGCCGGATGCTATTATGCATTACTAGGAGGAGCAAGAGGATAGCATACTGAAAGAATCTCGGAAACCTTTGGAAAGAGTAAGTAGCTGGAGGAGGATTAAAAGAAAATGCGGAAAGCTCGAGCGATCTCGCAGTCGATCCAGAACCTTAGAACTCGAAGAAGTAGTATTGTTGTCGACCGGCTCCTTGACCTGAGTAGAGTTTGTTCGCAGCCTCCTCTAGCCCTAGCTCGATTAACTTTTCTCTCGTCGGCCTTCCATTCTCGTCCCATCCTCTAAGGCGATAGTAAGTTTTGAGAAGCTCAATGTATTTTTCTCGATCCAGTATTGTTCCCTTCGTGTTTCCTTCCGGCACCGGGTCTTCGAAGACTCTCGCTGGCAGGGTGTCGTCTTTCGCGCTTATCTTCCTCCTTAGGATCGCAATGACCCTCGTAAGATTCCAGACCCTTTCAGATGCTTTCAATAATTCTTCGAGCGTCGTCTCCCTTCCGGTTACTGCGGTGTATGCTTCCGCGTAGAGATTTGGGTCTACTCCGAGCTCGACCCATGGAAGCCTGCAGACCCCCAACATATCGAAGAGAGGTCTTATGTGCTGAAGGTAGATCACTCTCTCGGCTTTATCTTGCCCATAGCTTGTTCTACCGGCCTCAACGTCGTAGGTTATCGCCCAAGAGCGGTTGTGATGAGCTCCCACATCACATGTGGCATAGCTCAGGGCCATAGCTGGAGCGGCTCGATGATCATAAGCGCTTATCTCCAAGCCTTTGACCTGCATGGCAAATTTTTCAGAACCTCCCTTCACATAATTTGCGACCGCCTTAAACCCGAGGCTCATCAGGGATCCAAA
>CAZILE010000030.1:0-9112 GCA_964540045.1 uncultured Nitrososphaeria archaeon
AGGACTGGTTCGCGCCAGGTCATAGACTCTGCGCTGGATGCGGCGTCGGGATAATAGTCAAGCTGGCGCTCAAGGCCATTAGAGGACCTACAATCGTCGTGAATCCAACTGGATGCCTGGAGGTCGCTACTACATGCTATCCATACAGCGCGTGGAAGATACCGTATGTTCATGTCGCCTTCGAGAACAGCGCCGCCGTCGCATCCGGAATAGTTGAGGCGATCAAGATCCTGAATAAGAAGAGGGGGAAGAAGCTGCACGACGTCATAGTCTTCGCGGGAGATGGAGGAACATTTGACATAGGTCTTCAAGCTCTCTCAGGAGCTCTGGAGAGAGGTCATAACATGCTTTACATATGCTATGATAACGAAGCCTACATGAATACTGGAATCCAGAGGTCGGGAGCGACCCCGCTGGGCGCAGCTACGACGACGAGCCCCGCCGGGAAGGTTATTCCCGGGAAGCAGGAGAGGAAAAAGGATTTGATAGGAATCGCGGCGGCCCATAGGATTCCATATGCCGCAACCGCTAGCATTTCTCACCCAATAGATCTCGTGAATAAGGTTAGAAAAGCTCTTGAAATTGAGGGTCCAAAGGTCCTACATGTCTTGGCGCCATGCGTTCGAGGCTGGGGTTATCCGCCCTCCGAGACTGTAAGGCTGGCGAGACTTGCGGTTGAGACTAGGTTCTTCCCGGTCTACGAAGTCGATCAAGGCAAGGTCAAGATAAACATACGGGTTGATAAGCCGAAGCCGCTCGAAGAATTCCTCAAGACTCAGAGGAGATTTGCTCATCTTCTCAAGCCTGAGAACGCCTATGTCTTGGAGGCTTTGAAGAAGGCCGTTGAGGAGAACTGGGAGAGGCTCGTAAAACTCGAGGAGAGCGGAGTAACAATTTAACATACAATTTTTCTTTTACTGTTTTGCTTATTTAAGCTGAGAAGTTGCCTAAATCTCTCATTGTTGTCTGGGAAGGGCTTGATGCGGCCGGAAAAACCACTTTGATAAGTAGAGTCAAGTCCGTTCTCGAGGCGGAGGGTTATAAGGTTCTCGTGTATAAAACTCCGAGCGGATCGAAAACTGGGGAGTTTGCGAAAACCTACGGCAATGATCCAGGAGTAGATCCTCTTACTAGGATGCTCCTCTTCCTAGCGAACACGAGTGATGATTCGAGGATCATTAGAAGTCAGTTTGAGAGGGAAGCTCCGGACTTCTACTTCATAGACCGATATCACCTCTGCTCAATAGCCTATGGGTTTGCTTTCTCAAAGCTCAGAGGAGCTGAGGTATCTGAAGCGGATTTTAAGAAGTTCTTCGAGCTTATAGAGAAGCTTGGAGGCCAGGTCTTCATAAAGCCAGATCTATACCTGATAATTGACGTGCCCGAGGAGGATAGGGTTAGGAGGCTGGCTGAGAAGAGGGGGCAAGGAGGACTGGAAGACGAGCTTGAGAGAGATAGTAAGATGCAAAAATACGTAAGAGAGTTCTATCAAGCTTTCCGATCGATGAAGCCGGAGCAGGTTATTTGGATCATGAATCCTCAGGGAAAGGTCGAGGAAGTTACGGAGAGGATCGTCAAGCTTCTGGTTTTAAGGATTGGGAAGAGGCAGGCTTAACGCAAGATTAAAGATGAAGATCCAAATGTCAATTTAGTGTGGAATAAGGCTATGGGGGAGCTTATCAGAACGTTCATCGCCGTTGACTTCGATAACCCCATAATAACATCGAGAGTGCGTGAGATTCAGAACGAGTTGATCAGGCTGGGGGTCAAGATGAAGCCCGTCGAACTCCAGAACCTACACATAACTCTCTGGTTCTTCGGCGAAATAGATGTCGAGAGGGTGAACATGGTTCTCGATAACGCTAGGAAAGTTAAGTTCCAGCCTTTTAAACTGGAGGTTAAAGGAGTAGGATACTTTCCCGGAGGAAGTAGGATAAACGTCGTCTGGCTTGGCATAAGCGATCCCGCGGAAGGGTTAAAGAGCATTCTCGACCAGCTTATCGAAAGGCTGAGCAGGCTTGGATTCAAGTATGAGGACCGGGGATTCACCCCCCATCTCACCATAGGCAGGGTTAAGGCTGTTCGAGATAAGCAGGCTGCTCTTAGAAGGCTAAACGAGCTTAGGGATGTGTATTTCGGAGAGCAGCTCATAGACTCCTTTAAGGTCAAGAAAAGCACCCTAACCTCAAAGGGCCCAATATACAGTGACCTGCTCGTGGTTAAAGCGGAGGAGACTTCATGAATCTCGAGAAAGTCACCGAAAAGGCGTTAAAGATTGTTAAGCCGAGCAAGATGGAGGAGCAGCGGCTCAGGAGAGTAATCGACCGAGCATTAGCGCTTGCGAGAGGAGCTATCGGAGAAGTCTCTGGGATCGTGGATGTTACCCTCGAGGGCTCCGCCGCCAAAAACACTTGGATCAGAGGTAGGGCTGAAGCAGATATCTTCATACACTTTGATCAAAGCGTCTCGAAACGTGAGCTCGAGAAATTGATCGTGAGGCTGGGCACGGACATCGTCAAGGGGCTGGGCGGAAAGCCCATGTTAATGTATGCTGATCACCCCTACGTGGAGGGGGTAGTAAATGATGTAACGATCGACGTCGTCGCATGCTACAGGGTAGAGCCCCCGAACTGGAGAAGTGCGACAGATAGAACCCCTTATCACACTCGATATGTTCTAGAGCGCTTGAAGCCGGGGCAGGAGGATGAAGTAAGGCTTCTTAAAGGATTTATGGTTGGATGTGGAGTATACGGAGCTGAGATAAAGGTCCAGGGTTTCAGCGGATACCTAACCGAGCTTCTGACAATAGGTTATGACAGCTTTCTGAATGCTTTAAAGAAGGTTTCAAGCTGGAGACCGCCAATAGTAGTCGATCTGATGAACCATTATGGATCAAAAGAGGAGGTTTTGGAAGTGTTTCGAGATAGTCCTCTAGTAGTGATAGATCCTGTCGATAAATCTAGAAATGTTGCGGCAGCAGTCTCGAGGACAAAGCTATCCGAGTTCATTCTAGCCGCAAAGCTATTTCTCCGAAGCCCGTCAATTAGGTTCTTTAAAACGAGGATCGAGAAGCCCGGAATCTCCGAACTTAGGAGGATCGCTAAAGACAGAAGCATGATTTACGCTTACTTCAGGCTTAAAGCCAGAAAGCCTAGAGACGTCATCTGGGGTGAGCTGAAGAGGAGTGAAGAAGGGCTGAGGAGAGCCTTGGAGAGACTTGGCTTCACGGTTTACCGAAGCAGTTCATGGACAGACGAACTTCAGAAATGTCTCCTTATCTTTGAGCTGAACGATATCAAACTTCCGAGATTCTTTCTACATAGAGGACCGCCAACGCATCTGGAGAATTGTGAAGAATTCTTAGAGAAATGGATTAAAAATGGGATAGGGCCATGGATTCACGGGGAGAGGCTTTACGTGCTGAGAAGACGCAAGGAGATCTCTGCTTCAAAGCTCTTAAAGATGGAAATCGCAAGCGGAAGGGTCTCTGTGTCAAAGAACTTAATGAGTTATCTCCGGAAAGCCTACATCAGCTCAAATCCGAAGCGCTTAATGGCCCTCGCTAAAGAGAATGAGAAACTAAGAGAGTTCTTGTGGAAGTTCTTGAGAGCGAGACCGCCCTTTCTGGAGAGATGATCTATATAGAGTTGAAAGAACTTGAGAAGCGGAGAGAGCTATTACTAGGGCTCTCATTTCCATCTCAAAACCTTAAGTACGCCTTAATGATACTCGGGGACCTAAAAGCTCTTGGCGTAAAAGAGATAGCCTTCGCTCAGAGAGGTAATTACTTAGCTCCAGCGATTCTGGGCAAAGGTTATCGCGGAATAGTTTTAAGAGCTAGGCTGAAAGATAACGAGGTTGCTCTGAAGATCCTGAGAACCGATTCTACGATCTTAAGCCTCGAACATGAGGCAAAAGCAACATCCCTAGCCAATAGCGTGAACGTTGGCCCGCTCCTATTAGGATACTCGGAGCGCGTCCTAGTATTAGAGTTCATTGAGGGAGATCCTTTAGAGATCTGGCTGAGCAAAATTGCTTGTGAAGAATATGAAAAGTTGAGAACGGTTTTAAGGAAATGCTTTGAAGACGCTAGAAAGCTCGATTTGATAGGGCTTGACCACGGTGAGCTTAACAACCTCAGAAAGCACGTAATAGTCAAACCTAATCTAAAGCCGGTGATAATAGACTTCGGAAAGGCAAGCGCTGAGAGAAAGCCTTCTAATATAACCTCGCTCTTCAGCTATCTCACCTTCGGTCCGTATTCGAGGAAAGTCTTAAGAATGCTTGAGGTGAGGGAACCCCCGCTTAAATGGGTGAGGGAGTATAAGAGGAAGATGAGCGATGAAAATTTCAGAAAGTTGATGGAAGCGCTAAACCTAGATTAATTAATGAAAGATCTAAAAGAAGTATATGGATGACAAATTGATGAGCGGGGAGAAGCAGAAGATAAGGGAGCATGTTTGGAGACTTTTGGAGGATAAGGCCGTTACCCGCTTCCCCAAGCCGGTTTATGGAAGAATACCGAATTTTGTGGGAGCTGAGAAAGCTGCGGAGAGAATACTGACGCTGGAGGAGTATAAGTCTGCTAAAGTCGTTAAGGTTAGCCCTGATTCGCCCCAAAAGTATATCCGATATAGATGCCTTCGAGATGGGAAGATTCTCATAATGCCTACCCCGAGACTGAAGGAGGGCTTTCTTCTCTTAGATCCTTCAAAGATCCTACGGGAAAATTATGGGCAAGCATCAACGATCAGGGGAGCATTTATCTTTGGAGAAAAGACCCCGCCGGAAGAGATACCTGAAATAGACCTGATCGTCGTAGGTTCGGTAGCGGTAACGAGAGATGGCCTAAGGCTTGGGAAAGGCGGTGGATACAGCGAACTAGAATACGCTATACTCCTCGAGTATGGAAAGATCGAGCGATCAATTACGATAGCGACTAATGTTCACAACCTTCAAATCTTAGATGATCTTCCAAGAGATCCATACGACCTTACAGTCGATATAATAGCAACACCTACTGAACTAATAAAAGTTGAGAAGAGAGTTGAGCGACCCAGCGGCATACTGTGGAGATTGCTAGATGAAGAAAAACTAAAGGAAATCCCCCTCTTAGCAAGGCTCAAAATGAAAAAGCATAGATGAAGAATTGAAAGATTTTATTTCGCTTTAAGGCAAAAATTCTGCTATGCTATCGAGGAAGATCTTATGGATCCTGAGCTTTCTCTCTTACATAGTCTATGCCACAGCAGCGACAGAACTAGGCCCCGCTCTTCTGGAAATCCGCTTAGAGTTTAACTTGAGCGAAACGACGGCTGGCGCTTTGGTAAGCCTTCAATCTCTCTCAGGCGTTCTCGCAATATTCGGTGGAATTCTCTCAGATGTTTTCGGCAAGTCAAGAGTGGTCTCCTTATCCCTTCTAATGATGGGGGTTGGCATAATGTTGATATCATCTTCCCCTCTTCTATGGCTTTTAGGAATCGCCTTCTTCATATTCGGATCTGGAGCCGGATTCTTTGAAGCATCGGCGAACGCGCTCGTCTCAGATGTCTTTAGTAAGAGGAGGGGGATGGCCTTAACACTTCTTCACATAGGCTGGACTATCGGATCTACAACAGGCCCCCTACTGATAGCTTTCACGATCTTAAATTATGGAAGTTGGAGATTGGCTTACATGCTCCCCTTTCCGCTGCTTTTCTTCCTCTCGTTATCTATGTGGCTTCTCATGAAAAGATACCCTCGGAATGAAAAAGAAGCGAAAGCCACACGTAGGGAGATAAACTTCCGAGTTCTTTTGAGGATGCTTCCGATAATGAGCATGCCATTCCTATTGGTCGCTAGTCAGCTGGGCATGACCGCCTGGCTTCCATCGATACTCCTTAATCAGAAAGCTTCAATCATGGGAGCAAGCCTAGCGGTAGGCTTATTCTGGGCTTTAAGCGGGGTTGGAAGACTAGTTTGGGCGCCCTTCATAGATCGGTTCGGATATTGGAAGACTTTGACTCTTACTAGCGGTAGCTCAGCATTGCTAATGCTTTTAGCGTCATCTCCCTTTCCCGTCGGAGTAAAGATATTCTTGTGGTCTAGCTCCGGTCTCTTGCTCGGTCCAGCTTATCCGACCGTAGTAGCATGGGCGACAGCAGCTTATCCGGAGATGGGGGGAACTCTCTCAGGGGTGGTCTATACGTTTGCGACCTTAGGTTCATTCATATCAACGATCGCGACGGGAGTCTTGCTCGATGTTTTCGGACCGACAATTGCCCAGCTAGTATTCCCCGGTGGCATCCTGCTGGTGGCGGTAATCTCCTATGCTGTGCGAGGCATCGCTGGATCGCAGCCTCCTAGAATTCCTAGGTAACATATAAATCACCTTTAGGAATTAATTATATTGAATGTGGAGTAGGATAGCGGCAAGATTTCAAGACTTTCCAGCAAGATTGAAAGTTGTTAAACTTATGATAGAGAACGGTTTGGGTGTTGCTCAAGATGGGCGGATCGTGGTGGGGCCTATAGAGATACCTGACACCTCCATCGCAAAGGCGGTCGGGGTAGACAGAAGGATCGTGAGAAAAACCGTTCACCAAATCCTTCAGGATGAAGTATTGAAAAATATCTTCATGGGCATAAGGCCGGCTGGAGCATTTCTAGCGCCAATCGCAAAAGAACTTGGATTTTATGTCGTGGAAATAAGAGCTGATCCGACGGCGGCGGGAATAATTGCCAAGGCTGCGGAGATAATAGCTGAGGAGAATATAAGCATAAGGCAGGCGGTTGCGGAGGATCCCGAACTCTTCCCCGAGCCTAAGCTCATCCTCGTTCTCGAAAAACCACTCTCAGGAGAAGGCTTAAACAAGCTACTAAAGATACCGCGAGTGAAGAGCATTACTGCCTACTGAGCCTTAGGTAGGTCAAAACCCTTGTTACTCGATTCGCTCGCAGTCAAGTCTAGAAGAAAGAATAATTAGAACCCTGAAAACCCTAGAATCGGTGGGGCCGTGGTCTAGCTTGGCTATGACTCCAGCCTGGGGAGCACGACTATAAGCTCAGAACGCTGGAAATCCCGGGTTCGAATCCCGGCGGCCCCACACCCCCAGAACATCAATGAAAAAATGTGATGGATTCGCTTGAATTCATTAAGTCGAGCCCACAAAGATCTATCAAAAAACGGAGCTGAGATTTGATTTAAGCTATGCTTGTGACTGCGAGAAGTATTATGCTGAGAGCGAAGGCGGTGATCCAGCGAGCGGGGCTCCACGCTAAAACTTTCTTACCATCGAGCCCCCCGAAGGGTATCAGGTTAAAAAACGCGATGAACGCGTTTAGGGTGCTCAGGGTGAAGAGGATTGGCGAGAGCGTTCTTATGATGAATCCGGCTACCGCGAAGACGGCCGATAGAGCTAGGTTTATGAGCGGGCCTACCAGCGCCGCCATCCCAAGAACGTCGATGGACGTGATTCCCACTATGACCACGGCGCCCGGAGCTATTATCTTGAAGGGCATCAGGGGTATCGCTGTTACGAGAGTTAGAAGTGCTCCAAAGGGATCCAGCTTAAATCTAGCATAAAGCCCCCGAGATCTTGCATAAGCCCTATGACCAAGTTCGTGAAGGAGAAACGAGGCCGCGAACCCGACTACGTAGACAGCTAGAATAATGGAGGGGAGACCGAAGTTATATCTTATTAGCGAAAAGCCTACCAGAATCACAAGCAACGTTCCAATAGCTAGATGTAGAATCTCCCGGCGAATTAGCGAGTCTACCTCTCTTACAGCCGGTCTTACAGCCGGCTCCCAGCTCTCTTCGATCTTCATCTTCCTTTTAAGCTCCTTCTCATAAGGAGATGAAGCCGCATATAGTCCCGGGCAATTATGCTTCTCTGGAAGCCTATGCTCCGCACAAAAATATTCCCCACAATAGCTGCATCGGAAGGGCATCAAAATCTCCCTGCCGCATACTGCGCATTTGGCCATGAGAGGCTCCTCCGCACACTTAGGGATATCCGCAAATTCTTTGGAGACCTTTAATATAAGCATTTGAAACGTTAAATCATCCCGTGAACTTCATTAAGATGATGAGCAGGGGTTTTCTCCCTGACGAGCTCGAGCGAGCAATTAGGAGAAGGGTTGAGCAAATGATAAGGGAGATCGCAGGAGATATCTCGGGCATAGTTGAATCTGCTTTGAAAACCGTTAAGCCTGTTATCAGGCAGGTTGTGGAGCAGGGATACCTTCTCCCCGAATACGACATCTATGTTGAAGGAGAGGAAGTGATCGTGGTAATCCAGCTGCCCGGAGCATCAAAGAGTTTGATGGATTTGAGAATAGCTGATCGAGCACTCACTCTCGAGGCAAAGTTTTCAGATGAGCTTAAGAACACGGCTCCAAGATCAAGGCTTTTCAAAGCTAAAGGATATAGATGTGTAATAGAGCTTCCAAAAGAAGTTGATCCCTCCAAGGGAACAGCAGCCTATCGCGATGGAGTATTGGTGATCCGGCTTCCGGTCCAGAGACCTAGGGGAGTCAAGGTCGAGATCGAGTAAGCCATGCGAGGCACACCTTACATAGAGCTGGCAAGAGTATGTGATGTTCTCAAAAGGTTGAGCGGTAGAAAGGATAAGGTAGCGCAGATAGTGAGATTTCTGAAAAGACTTGAGCCTGTTGAAGCTGCTCCAGCATCCCTCCTCCTAATAGGGAGAATAGTCCCGGAGGGAGAAGAAGAAAAGCTCGAGATTGGAGTGGCCGCAGTATTTGATCTGATCAAGGAGTCGGGTCAGATAACCCTACTGAGTTCAGAGCCCCTAACGATAATCGAGGTGTGGGAGGGTCTTCGCGAGATCTCAAGGCTCAGGGGGCCCAGATCTAGGGAGAGAAAGCTCACTATCTTGAGATCACTTATTCATAGGATGAGCGGCCTCGAGAAGCACTGGTTCCTAAAACAACTCATAGGTGAAATGCAACATGGGGTTAACGAAGGCTTAATGCTCGAAGCTGTCGCGGAGTTGACCGGCGCTTCTCTGGAGAGAGTTCAAAGAGCATTTATGCTTCTCGGAAAAATCGGTGATCTTATTAGTCTAGCCGTAACCAAGGGGGAAGAGGGAATAAGGTCAGTAAGACT
>CAZILE010000031.1:0-8992 GCA_964540045.1 uncultured Nitrososphaeria archaeon
ACCGGATGGTCGGGTGTTCAAATCACCCCCGCGGGACATTTAAATATTATGGTGAGGTGTTCCTCTTGCGAGATAACGCATCGCTTATGCCTCGTGTATGAATTTAGTTTAATTGGTTGCCGTTTTTGGTTTCTGATTTTATCCATTGGTTAAGTTATTCTCTCCAAGATCTCTTCCACTTGGAGGCTCCCTCTTTCTTCGTGAAGGTAAAGTTTAATATTTTGAAGGGAGCCGAGAAAGTTTCGATGAAGATCTTTCTTGATACGGCAGATATTGATGAGATAAAGTTTGCTGTGTCGCTTGGCGTGATTGATGGAGTTACGACAAACCCTTCACTGATCAAGCAGGCGATAGAGCGAAGGGGTGGGTCGATTGACATGGGGGAATATATCAAGGAGGTTCTCCGCGTTTCTCCCGGCCCCGTGAGCCTAGAGGTCATAAGCATAACATATGAGAAGATGGTCGAGGAGGCAAAGCTTCTTTATGAGAAGTTCGGCGGATATGGCGAGGTCGTTATCAAAATACCGGTATGCTCAAGTCTTGATGGCGAGAACAACATCTATGATGGCTTGAAGGCCATAAGAGAGCTAAGCTGCCTCGGAATTCCAGTTAATGCGACTTTGGTCATGACTCCGGAACAGGCGTTATTAGCGGCCAAGGCTGGAGCAACTTACGTGAGCCCATTCGCGGGGAGAATTGACGACTATATCCGAGATAGGCTGGGGATGAAGCGGGGTAAGGACTACAAGAAATCCGATTATTTCGACTTTAATCTTATGAGAAGGCTCGAAACGGAGAAGCTAAGCAGAGCGATTTCCTCCCATAAACTGGCTTCTCTAGCGGAGGCATACATGGATGAGCGGGTGAAGGAGGCAGTTTCGGCGGGGAACGATAATGGAATATATAGCGGGGTGGATCTGGTCAAGTCAATAGCGACAATCTTCAGGAACTATGATTTTAAGGCGGAGATCATCGCCTCAAGCATGAGGAACGCAAGGCAAGTTCGTGAAGTCGCAGAGGTCGGAGCGCATATAGCTACAGTTCCATTATACGTCCTGAAAGAGATGCTACTACATCACAAGACTATCGAGGGAATAAACGCGTTCGTTAGAGATGTCGTGGAACCATACAGAAGGATATTTGAGTAAACCGCATAAAACTATTTCATGTAGGCATGGTAGTTACCTCACCTCGACCACAAAACAAGTTTCATTTAGCTTCACGATTTTTGCCCGATTTTCAGGAGGTCTCTTAGGAATTGGCTTCGAAGATGCTGATTCTCAATCTTTCATCCCTCTTCTTCTCAATAACTATATTCCTACTAATCCCTGTTCTACCAGTTTACTTGTACCGAGATCTAGGCGCCTCTGAACAGGAAGTCGGTTTGATAATTCCCCTCACCTTCCTAACCTCAGCCTTTCTGAGAATTCCATCCTCCCTTAGGATAAGGCGGAGGATCTCGCAGGTCTTGGTACTCGGATTAGCGCTCAACGCTTTGGCGATAATGGGCTACGGGATCAGCTGGGATCTCCTTTCCTTCGCCTTGTTCAGGATTTTACATGGCCTAGCGCTCGCGATAAACTATACCCTTCTGTTGACCGTTGCCGGAATGATCGCTGAATTCGGGGGAACTGAGAGGGCGATAACCAGCTATACTGCTGCGCTTGCCTTAGGATTTTGGGTCGGCCCCTTGGTTGGTATAATCCTGAGGGGGATGGCAGAGCTGAGATACGTGATGTTTGCCACAGCTCTTCTCGGAGCGGTTGCCACGGCCCTTGCGATCCCCCTTCTAAAGAGCTGTCGCCCTCGTGAAGAAGATATAGCTGGAAAGGGTGTTCTCAGCATAAAGGACGTTCTTAAGCCTCCAAACATACTCTTGGCCTTAGTCTACCTCTCGTTCTCACTCGCCTCAGGAGCGATCTTCGCATACGGTCCACTTAAAGCAAAACTCGAGTTCGGATTAACGGATCAGCTCATATTACTATTCTTCCTAGCCTACTACTTCACGGCCTTTATTGTTAGACTTTTTCTCTTGAAATCGAAGAGGCTTCTGGAGAGCTTTGGGTTAAATAAGCTGATAATGTTCGGTCTATTGGCATCCGCTCTAGGGATCTTGATAACCGGGCTTAGTCAAAGCTTAAGCCTATTCGGGTTAGGCTTATTCTTGGCGGGCTTAGCCCATGGGCTGATCTTCCCGCTGACGGCATCGGCAGTCGCTCTGACCACACCAATTCAACTTAGGATCTTGGGAAACTCCTTTCACCTGACCTCCTTTGACATCGGATCTCTAACCGGATCTACGATGGCCTCAATGCTCGTCGGCTTCATGCCTATCTCCTACTCTCTCGCCGCTCTCTCCATATCACCTCTCTTAGGCTTACTAGCCCTCAGAAAACTCTCCAACTCAGAAGCGCTAAAGCCTCAATAGGTATACACTATTATGTAGCTCTCGCTATTATTATATATAATCGCTAAAATCTATAGTAGAAAGCAGATGCCCTCATATTCTCTTAGAAGAGTCCAACTTACAGGCGGATCAACATACGTGGTGTCCCTTCCTAAGAGCTGGGCCGAGCTGATAAACCTCAAACCCGGAGATTATGTCCAACTTGTTCCCCAGCCTGATAACAGCTTGCTCCTAATACCTAGGCAGAAGCGGGAAGGACCCTTAGAGGCTAGGATAGAGGCTTCATCGGATGATCTTCCAGAGGAGGTTGCGAGAGAGCTGATCGCGTGCTATCTCGCTGGGTATGATGCGATAAGGATAATCTTCAAGGGGAGGGTGAGCGAGTTTAAGTCTTATCTGAAGAGCTTGATGAGGACTAAGCTGATAGGATTGGAGTCTGTTGAGGAATCCGCCAACCACATGCTCGTCCGATGCCTGATGGGCCACGTTGACTTTCCGATAAAGGATGCGCTGAACAGAATACATACAATGACTTTATCCATGCTTGAAGACGCTCTGAAAGCTCTCAAAAAAAGAGATACATCTTTAGCTAAGGACGTAATCCAGAGGGACGACGAAGTAGATAGATTATACCTCTTCTGCGTCAGAGAGCTTAAGGCAGCCGTTGGGAACGCGTTCATAATGAGGGAGGTCGGATTGAAGAATGCGAGGGAGTGTCTCGGATACAGGCTGATAGTGAAGAGTATCGAGCGAATAGCAGATCACGCCGCGGGGATCGCGAGCCAGATACACCTTCTCAAGCTTCGAGAAGAATCCCAAATAATTAATGGAATCGTTAAGCTCGGTGAGGCGGTTTCAGGAATCTATGAGAAAACGATGGAATCTGTCTTCAAGGCGGATGTCAGGCAGGCGAATAAGTTGATAGCGGAAGTGGGGAATCTTGCGAAGCTGGAGAATGGCCTTTTGAAGAAGATCTTTCAATTGAAGCTGAACACCGAGACAGCTATAGGCTTGAGAATGATAATTGAGGGAATTCGAAGGGTCGCGGAGTACAGCGCCGATATCGCGGAGATAGTAATAAACCTGGCTGTAAAAGGATAGGGTTAATCACTTAGGCTCTTGGCGGACTGCTAGATTTCTCCGCATGTTTTCCTGAATCGATGTGAGTTCGGCGATCTCCCTCTGAAGTTTCATCCGCTCTTTCTCAAGTTCCGTTATTCTATCTTTGAGATCCTTAACTCTTTTCTCAAGTTCTTGAATTTGATTCTTTAGCTCATCATATCTCTTCACATCGGAGGACATTTTCCATGCCAAGATGAATCTCGAGAGATCGTCCTCGTTTCCCGAGAAGATTACTTGGAAGTTCGCCATGTTCTCGGATAATGATCCCTCTAAGCTACCTAAAAACGATTATACCCCTTTTCTCGAATATCGTTAAAAAATGCCGTTTTCCCCATCAATAGTTAAAATAAAGAGTTTTCTCCAAGGTTAGCGAAGTTGCCATCAATCCTTGACACCACTCTCAGAGAAGGTGAATTATACAGGCGTTTTAAGCCTGAGATCAGGGTCAAGGTTGCGGAATGCTTGGCCGAGAGCGGAGTAGATAGAATAGAGCTAACAGTAGATTATCCTCCAAGAACTGCCCAGAAAGATGTCAAGGTGGTTGTTGAGGCTCTTAGAAGTTACGATGTCGAGATAGTGCTTCACGGAAGAGCATATAGACGGGATGTCGAGGCGGCGGCGAAGTATGATGTCGATGGAATCGGAGTCTACCTAGCCCCGACGGAGATTCATAGGCGCTTCAAGCTTAACGGGATAGGCTTTGATGAAGCGAAGAGAAGGTTTGAGGAAGCCCTGGAGCTTGCGGAATCTTGCGGCTTCAAGTATAGAAGGGCGACAATCGAAGATGCCTCAAGGTATTATCTCGAGGAGGAAGGCGGAATCCGAGCCTTAGCGGAACTCGTAGAGGATCTCAGGGAGGCTGGAGCAACGATCGTAAGCGTTCCCGATACCTGCGGGGCTCTTACCCCACCTCATGCGAGAGAATTTTTCAGAATGCTCAAGAGCTTATGTAAAACCCCTTTATCAGCCCATTTCCATAATGATTACGGTTATGCCTCCGCGAACACGGTCGAAGCAGCTCTAGTGGGAGCAGATGAGCTTCATGTCTCGATATTGGGGATAGGTGATCGAAACGGTATAGCGGATCTATACGAGGTTTCCGCAGCTCTGATTGATGTTCACAAAATTCCGTTAAAGGTTAAGCGAGATATGCTTAAAGAGCTTTACGAGCGATTCGCGAAGTTAACCGGGGTGAAGCTTCCCTTCAGACATCCGCTAAGCCGAGAAGCCCAGACCATCAGAGCCGGTGTCCACCAGTCCATGGCCCTGAGAGCTCCTGAAGGCTATGTTCCGGTCGGGAAGCTCAGACACGACTTCGAGCGACTATACTTCGAGGCCACAACCTATCTGAGTAAGAAGCTTATCCAAAGAATATTGAAAACAAAGATCGGTGAGGAGGAGCTTCAGAAAGTATCCTCTGAGATCGCTAGGCTTGCTGAGCAGCGTGGTCGAGACCTAAGTCCGAGGGAAATCACTGAGGCGTTAATATCGATGGGCTTAGAGGTAGATGAGCATGCCTTGAATATGCTCCTAAAGCCTCAGAAATCCTATATACTCCTAAACCTAGATCCGAGGTTCCCAGTTAGGGAGAAGGTTCGAGAGATTCTAAGCTGGAGCGAGGTAGATCAGGTGGACGAGGTCTATGGAGACGCTGACCTGGTGATAGTCGCTAGACTTGAAGACGATGTCATAGAGAGGGTGAAGAAACTGTTTGGAGACGCGATCATAAAGCTTAGAACGCTTATCACTGATTAGCTACTTCCTCAGGTTTTCTAACAATTTTTTCGGAAGCTCTCTTAATGATAATCTTGAAGCGCGGGTCTCAAGATATTCTAGATCGAGCTTATCACTGTTCGCATAAAGAACCTTGGCCGCAAGCTCGAGCCTCATCATATCAGCTTTAACGGCAATTAAGGCCAAAGCATAATCTTCAGCGGACAAAATCCTCAGCCCTCTCCTCTTCAAACATCTCTCAATAAGCTCTTCATCCCATTCCAATGGCTTAGGCGCAAACAGGAGGTCAATCCTCCTATTGCTCTGAAGATCCAGTAAACTTAGCTGATTATGTGGACCTGGGATTCTTCTAAACCCGTAGACAGAAAATCTTTCAAGAACATCATCGAGCTGATCCTTCAGCCTGACGGCGAAGGTTATATCTCTCGAGATATACGGGACGCCATATAACGGGAGTGGTCTAAGCCCGTAGAGAACGTGGAAGATGTTAAGCTCTTCCAGAACCTTTACTGCGCGTTGGATCGCCGGCTCAAGGAATCTAAACCAGGGTGAACGCTTCTCAAGAAATTCAACAACATCCATGTTCTTCACAGAATCGAGCTCTTTAACTATTCT
This sequence comes from uncultured Nitrososphaeria archaeon, assembly GCA_964540045.1. Classification (GTDB taxonomy): domain Archaea; phylum Thermoproteota; class Nitrososphaeria_A; order Caldarchaeales; family Wolframiiraptoraceae; genus Wolframiiraptor. The sequence goes on from CAZILE010000031.1 coordinate 5,879, forward strand.
CCGGAAGTCCCGCTCTGAAAGCATAATGTTTACGGAAAAATTAGGGATAAAATATCTTTCCCTAAGTTCCTGTTAAAGCCTCTATTCTATCGACCTTTCCTCTTCTTCCTCGCCAGAAGCTCGGCCAATGCCTCCTTCTTCTCAATCTCTCCCAAAACGTGGCTCTTCCTGCTAAAGACTCCATGAAAAGCTAGCCCCACCCCCCATCCTCCAAGCATCCACGGAAACCATAACGTATGGGGCGACGTCCAGAGGTTGATGAAGATCATGAACCCATTAACAATTATATAGGCGGCGAGATGCCCGATGAAACCTCTCCAAGCCTCTTGAACAGTCATCTCCCTCCAAGCCTCTTTATACTCTTCAAGAGAGATCTCCTTACTCATACTAAGACCTCCATACGAGAATCCCTGCCCTCGCTAGTAATCTGGCTTCCAGTCTTTAAATATTCTATGGTCCTGCTTTCTAAAACAGTGATTACATTATGTGTGGATGAAGTCTTAAATACAATCAATATACCCAAAACATTGAAAGTGTCTCCGAAAACTAGAAAATCGGAAGTCAAAAAAAGGAACGTGGTCTTAAAGATAGATACTTATGAGCGCTTAGAAAAGTTTCTTTTAGAGCTGGCGAGAGAGCGTGGAGAAAGGCTTACTTTTGATGACGCTATAAAGGCTTTACTTAACAGCTACGAACAGTATAGGAGCGTAGAAGCTCGAGAGAGGGGTGGGCATGAAGGAATATCTTCCTGAAACGATAGATTACATGAGAAAAACAAGTCTCGATTATAGAAAGAATATGGGTCAGTTTTTCACGCCGAGGACCTTACGAGAGGAGCTGCTCAGAAGGCTTCCTAAATTAACTGGGCCGAAGGTGCTTGATCCTGCGTGCGGAACTGGTGAGTTCTTAGTATCTGCTAGAGAGTATTTCATAGACCCTGAGTTACATGGATGGGAGATTGACCCTGAGCTGGTTAAGATAGCTAGGCAGGTGGTTCCCGAAGCCCGTATCAAGTTAACGGATGCTTTAAAAATGCCCTTTAAGGAGGAATTTGATGTAGTTTTAGGTAATCCGCCCTATTTCGAGTTTAAGCCTGATCGTAGGCTTAAACTTAAGTTTAAAGAGGTGATCTGGGGCAGATCTAACATATATGCGTTCTTCATCTACTTGAGCTTAAAGCTGTTAAAGCCAGGAGGATACTTAGCCTTTGTAGTTTCATCTTCTATGAATAATGGAGCTTACTTCAAGAAGCTAAGGGAATTCATATTACGTGTCGCTGACATAGAATATCTCAAAGTGCTGGATGATCCTTACTTATTTGAAGAAGTTAATCATACGTTCCAGCTGTTAATATTGAGGAAAGCTCCCAATACTGGGCGCTATGTTTTTCGCATGAATGGCGTAACGATTTTCACAGATAAGGTTGAGGATTTGAAGAGGCTTTTCATAGGAGCTACTACTCTTCACGAGTTAGGATATAAAGTTCAGACAGGAAAAATAGTGTGGAATCAGAACAAGAGTAAGTTAACTAATAACCGGAATGAGGGAGTCCCCCTAATCTGGTCGCATAATATAGTGAAGGGCAAACTAGTTTTACATAACAAGCCTAGTAAGCCGCAATACATCAAGATAGATAAATATGATATAGGACCGGCCATCGTGGTTAAGAGAGTGGTGGGACATCCGAGGAGATCAGGAAGCATCGAAGCAGCATTGATACCTTCAGGCTTCAAGTTTTTGGGAGAAAATCATGTGAATGTCATATATCCCCCTCCTGACGCCTCAATAGAAGAGCTTAAAGAAATTGTGAGACAACTTAACTCATCGAAGGCACAAGAAGGTGTAAAGCTGATAACAGGTAATACGCAGATCTCAAAAACAGAACTTGAAAGGTTGTTTCCGATAAAGCTTAGCGGCCCTTTAAGAACTCTTCGTCGAAAATGTTTAGACAAGGTGTTTTGATTCCTTGAAAGATATTTTTCCAGTGGAAAACAATTCTAAGGACAGCTCTTTCCCTTCCCGACCCATCTTTAAAAGAAATAACAACATTCGTCTCGTTCTCTCTAAATGATATGAATAGATCTTTATCTATAAGCTCCTTCATTCTTGCGGTAAGATCCTCAACTTCTATTCTTAGGTTTCCTTTATTAACGTAATAGACTCGATAAGAACCCGCTCTTACCATATTTATTATCTCATCAAGCGGTAAACGCCACATTCTTTTAAGCGCGCTTCGCAAGTGCGCTCCAGCCAATATGAGGAAAACAAACTTCTTGATATTATCTGGATTTTGCCTCCGCGTTTTCAAATAATTTATGTAATCTATTTTCTCCTTCTTATCCCTGTCCATTATACCTTTAACGATTTCAGCGGCTAATCTCCTTTCAGAAGTTTCTCGCGCATTATTCGACACCTGCTCTGTAATAGGTCCCAGATTACGCCCTCTCACCCCCAGAATTTCCTCCTTCAGATAACGTGCCTTCTTTTCAAGCTTGGCTTTGGTAGTTCCGGTCAGGCACTTGCTTGGATAATTCTTAAACCTGTCCAGCATTTTCATCACCCAATAGTCATGTTCCTTCAGCTTCCTGAAATGGCTCCATGCTATTGCGTCTTCAAAGAGCTTGAGATCCGTCAAAGAGTCTTGACTTATATTAGCTCTCGTTCCTCTCCCACTGGACACGAATTTAACCTCTATATATGCTACCTTCCCGTCTTCTAGGATCAACTTTATGTCTCCAGGCGAGCTATATTTGTCTCCTACATGCGCTGCTGACTTCATATCGGGGTAATCATACCTTATTCTTTTTTCCAAACTTGTAAGGTGTTTAAAGAGTTCATGTCTTTTCTCCTCAACAGTAAGTTTAGATCCATTAAGCAATTTAACAAGGATCATCTCTGCTTCCCGTATCTTCCCTCGCTCGAACTTACCCACAATTCCACCCTCGATAATCGTAGATCTACTTCTCCACTTGTATGGGGCGGCGGCAGCCCCCAAGAGGTGGCCAGGAAGGAGAAGGCCTAAGCAGCGGCAGGAGGTCCAGCACGGATCCACGCAGCGGCCCGCCACGCCTTAGCGCTGCTCCCTCCCGGGCCTAACGCGGTTCGGCGTGCTCG
>CAZILE010000032.1:0-8768 GCA_964540045.1 uncultured Nitrososphaeria archaeon
ATAGCCAATAGCAAGGGCGCGATCATAGGTTCTATGACCACGGGTCCCGAACTAATGACCATATCAAGAGCGCTAGGAGTATAGTAAGGTTATTCCTGTTCGAGGTTAAAGATATAGCTGGACATGGGGGATGCTTCCAACCTTGATCACGGCTTTCTCTGAGACGAGACCTTTTTCGATCATGTAAGCTATCGTGGATTCGCCGAGGAGATTCAGTATCTTGGCCTGAGCGATATATCTATCAAGTTCATCTCGAGCGACTAGGGCTCCTCCGTAGAAGGACTCGCTGACTTCCACTGAGAAATCCTCGTTTACATCAATTTTCCTGCCCAGTAGCTCCTCATCACATATAGCCACCACGACCTCACCGGTCTCCGAGTGATGAACCTTGACCCACATCCTGTCTGAGGTCATTAATTACCGTGAGAAACTTGTCATCCACTTAATATAAGCTTCTCCGCAGGAGGCTTATGGATAGGTTCCTCTAGAAAAGATTCAAAAGCGCATGCCGCTCTATACCTTTCGATGGATGAGGAAGCTAAGGAAGAGCTTATGAGCCGAATCGCTGGCGAGATAATCTTGTCCAGAAGTTCTGGGAAGGCTATGAGAAAGTGGAGAACGCTTTTTGAACTGACTCAAGCTGAGGTCGCAAAGCTGATGAAAATCTCCCCCTCGGTTCTCAGCGACTATGAGAACGATAGAAGACGTTCTCCGGGAACTAACTTCATCAGAAGATTCGTTCGAGCGTTAATCCGGGCTGATGAGCTTAGAGGAGGGCCTCACGTAAAGAAGTATGCGATTTTCTATAGGAACATCAGTTCAGCAGTGGTAGATCTAGATGAGTTCGAGGCTCCGAGGACTATTGCCGAGATAGTCTCCGCGATCGAGGGTGAGATCTTGGTGGGTGAAGGCTTGATCAACACTCCAATATACGGGTATACGATAATAGATAGCCTAAAAGCCATAAAGTCTCTGGACGCGTACGACTTTCTCTACCTCTTCGGTAGAAATCCGATGAGAGCACTGATCTTCACTAAGGTGTCTAGGGGGAGGTCCCCGATCGTGGCCGCCAGATTATACCCGATAAAACCTAAGATGATAGTGATTCATGGTCCGAAGAGCAGGGAGCAGGTTGATAGGCTCGCGATAGAGCTCGCAGAGCTTGAGAACCTTTGCTTTGTCCTATGTAAGCTTGATAGCGCCTTAGATATGGTGAGTAAACTTAGAGCTCTGAAGAGGGTCAGCTGATAAATATGAGAAAAGCTTGGAGAAAGCATGATGAGGTCTGTTAAGGATATCCGGCTCTGGCCCAAGATGAAGATCTCTGACCTGGTCGAGCAATTTGAGGAGTCCGGCGGATTCGCTGCAAAATACCTTGGAGCAGCCGCGAGAATACTGAAGGCCATGATTAAGGATGAGGGATGCGTGAAGTTTCTCTCTTTCGTCGGCGCTCCAATGGCCACGGGGTTCAGGGGAGTTCTCGTGGAGGCCGTTAAGAGAGGCTTCTTTGATGCGATGATCACGACATGCGGAGCGCTTGATCACGATATTGCGAGAAGCTTATCAGAATATTATAATGGAGACTTCTGGATGGATGACTCGAGGCTGAGAGAAGAAGGGTTTCACAGACTTGGAAGCGTCCTTGTCCCCCTTGAATCCTACGGACCTACGATAGAGCGTTTCATGCAGGAAGCTTTAGAGGAAGCTTATGAGAGTGGGGTTAGAGAGCTTGGAAGCTATGAAGTAGCAGATCTAATAGGGAGGAAGCTTCAGGATGAGGAAAGCCTGCTCTACTGGGCCTCTAAGAAGAGAGTCAAGGTGTTCGTTCCCGGGATAATGGATGGTGCTGTCGGAACCCAGCTCTGGCTATTCCAGCAGAAGCGCAGGGACTTCAAGCTAAACCTCTTCAAGGACGCGGAGGAGCTTGCGAGCATAGTCTTCCAAGCGAGAAGAACCGGAGCCCTCATGATCGGTGGTGGAATCTCGAAGCACCACACCCTCTGGTGGAACCAGTTCAAGGAGGGATTGGATTACGCCGTTTACATAACGACCGCAAGCGAATATGATGGAAGCTTGAGCGGAGCGAGGGTCGCTGAGGCGGTCTCCTGGATGAAGGTTAAGCCCGAGGCAATGAAGACCACTGTCTATGGGGATGCCACAATCTTGTTACCGTTGCTCATAGCCTCGCTCCTTGAAGAGGTTTAATGACTTCTCCTGCCTCTCTCCTCGATTACGTCCGCCCTCGCGAGCTTTAGGTGGAGTATCCCGTTAATATACGAGCTGCGAAGAACCCTCACCCTATAGGGGAACTTAACCGCTCTCCTGAATCCCTTACCACCTCTTAATAGAACCTTATTCCCGGATATCTCGAAGGAGACCTCGCTCTCGGGGCCTGGAACCTGAGCGGTCAAGCTTATCAGGTCATCGTCCTCAGAAACTTCGACCGGATACTCTTTGGGCGCTCTCACGCTCTCCAAAGCCTTCCTAATCTCCTTAAACCAGTAAATCCCCAAGATTATCACTACTCCCGTTAGAATCAGGCCCAGCAGACCTCTCTGAAGCCTCATAAGTAACGCTAAGGCGAGAAGCCCGAGGAGCAGAAAGATTATCCCAAGCGGTATACTCGACCTACTCCAACTCAAGGCACCGAACTCCTATTCATGCCAAGACCTCTCAAGCTTTAAGCTTAGCTCTTAGAAATCGAGATATAGTGCAGCTCAACCACCCCATTCTCGGAGAAGACCGATCCGACATTCATCTTTTCATCCTCCATCCAGATCAAGACTCTATGAATCCCCTTGCCGAAGACCCACTTCTCCGCAAAGTTCTCGACCATCGCTTTAAGCTGATCCTCAGAGCCTCCGGAGAACACTCCTTCCTTGAATATTAGATGCGGGCTCACCTTCTCGGGATACATCACCTCTATCCCGAGCTCCTTGAGAATGCCGATCGTCAGATTATAAACGTCGATTCTCTGGGCTGGCGGAGCCTCCTCAAGCTCCCTCAAAAATGCTTCAAATGATTCTTGTAGGTTCGACCCAAGCCCTATATAGTATTTTCCAGTGAACTCCGCCCCCACGATCGCAACAGTACCCAGTTGTGCCACAACCCCCCCAGCTGGAGAAGTGTAAACCGGGATCACGTAGACTGGGTGGCCGCCGATATAGTAGAGGATAATATCTCCAATTCTCGGGTTCTCGAGCAGGGTTCTAAGCTTTCTAAACTCCGCGTGCCTTTCAAGCGCTTCCCTCGCGGCGGATGGTCCCAAAAGCTTCACCTCAGATTGTATTGGGACCTCATAGAATATCTTTTCCCCCAAGTGAGGATAATCGTTCCTAACGATCATGAACCCCGCTAGGTTTCTTCCCATAGAGCCTTTAAGCTGGAGTGAGAGCAATCCAAGGAATTCCGATTTCTCGAGCCCGGGATATCTGGCCACTATGAAGTAGGTTTCAACTCCCTCAGGAATTTCATAGAACTCCCTGGCCTGAATGAAGGTCGCTGGATCATCCACGTGATAGTAGTTGAACATCTCAACCTGATACTCAAAGACCTCAGCTGGGAACCTACTCTGATTAATCAGCCAGCTGGGAACCTCCTTCATCAATATATCTCCATAAGCTTTCCTCACCAGCTCACCTACAAAATCATTTTCAGTTATTATCAGTTTTAGATCGCCATTATACACATCGATCAAAGCATATCCTATGAACCTCACATAATCGTTCCCCCTGCTCCAAGGAACATTCTCCGCAGGAAGCCTTACTATCAAAGGCATAAGCCAGTATGTGTTCTTCCCATCGGTTACAGGGAACATATCTACGTACTCACCACCCCACCTATACGTAAAGTAGGGCAGTAGGAGGCTGAGTCTATCATAGACATCTCGATACCTGATAAGCCTCACCTGCTTATCCGGGTAGGAAAGCAAGAAGGTTACGTCATAAAGCCAGGTCATAGGTGGACCCACTATGATGCCTCCTTTACCGCTATATCGTGTCCCAGTTATCTCATCGCTTTTCTCTTTCCCGACTATTATCGCAGCCCAAGTAGATTCATGAAGACCTCCCTCTCCATAGTAGATTCTCCTCTGCTTAAAGAACGTGGAGGGATCGACTACTGACCCGTTATTCGCGTCTAAGAGCAGGAAGCCGTTCGGAACGTGGGTGTACACCAGGTGTTCGTTGTACCAGATGTTTTCGAACTCTACCCCTCGGGGGAGAATGGGCTTCATGGATGCGCTCCAGTAGATCCTGTTCTTGAACCTGATCACGTCTGAGTCCTCGAAGTCGACGTATGGTATTAGCCCTATCTCGGGCTTAAGTTTTGTGAAGGCGGCGTCCCAGTCCCAGAGTCTGACAACCGACAGTTCATCCCTTATCGTTGAAGCGTTCACCTGTTTTTGACCTGGGTTCTCCGTGAAGTTATACGGTCTTACGATTATACCTGAAAGATCGGCTAAGTATCTGTTAACCTCTATCTCTTGCTTCACGTAAGGTCCAAGCCACTCAACTTTCCTCGCATCAGCTATGCTGTTCTGGATTGTTGCGACCGTGGCGACTAAAAGCAGTATTAGGATGATGGTACCGAACTTTATCTTAAATGCGTAGAGAAAGCCCGGCTTCTTCTTGTCGAGGAATATGAAAAGCAGGCAGAGAGCTGTGAGAGCAAATGCTCCTAAGATGTATATCTTCGTATTGTAGTCTATATAGCTTGAGAAAAACAGAGTGAAACCTATCCAAGCTGATGCGAGAGCGATTAACGCTTCGATCACTTCAACCGGAACTCTGAACAACCCAGTCTTGACGTAGTCAACAACTGATATAGAGGCGGCCTTAACGAGCAGGGTTAACCCGACCAGAATGGCTAATCTAATTCCTAGAGCGGAGAGAATGGGTGGGATAATCGCTATCAGGGCTGGAGACGCTGAGATCACTTCCAGGGCGGGGGAAATATTGGCTGCGGATATAGAGGTGAACGGAAGCATAAACAGCTTCGGAATATTCTGAATTCCTAAGTCAGCCCCTGCGAAGACGGCTGATACAGCCATTCCAAAGAGGCTGTTAGCGAGGATCATCGCTCCCACAACTGTCTTAGTAAGCTGCCATGCGAGAAACCTTCCGGTACTAAGCTTATGTGCCGAGAAATCTATGTCAGAGACCTCTACATAGCCAGCCCTGCGATAAAACCTCATGATGAGACCTAGAAACCAGAAGGTTAAGGATCTCCTATGAATGAAGTCTATTCGGAAGAAGGCGATCACGGAGAGAATCAATCCGCCGATGAGAGAATAGTAGAATGGTCTTACGAATAGGTCTCCAAACTCCCAGAAATTTAAGATGAGCTGAATTGTTTGCGAGATTACGATGAACACTATGATTAGAGAGACCACGATCATCAGTATTAGGCTTGCTGGCCTACTTCTTCTTCTACGAGGATAGTGTAGGGTATACCCCATCAGAGCTTCACCTATATCATATAGCCCCCATCATTTAAGAGGTTCGGAGTCTTTCCAAAGATGCTCAAAGTAGATCTTAGCAATTCTCGCTAAGCCCATGTGATCGGACCAGATCGCTAAGGTTGGATGCCTCTTACCCTCTTCTCCTAGAATTATTATGGTCTCACTCGAGTCCGCGATAACTCCGCCGCCGAAGAGCTGGTCTCTAATCCTGACCTCAGCGTATTCGCTAAGCTTTCTCGCCATCCCCCTGCTGCAGCTACTTGAAAGCATTATCTGCGCCTTTCCATTCTTAGCGTTCAACATCGTTAGGGTTGGAAGAAGCATGGCTACAATTTCTTTATTCATCCAAGGGGAGGCCACCTGAAGCTCCATGTCGCAGTTAGATAGCAGGGACTTAAGTTTCGACAAGATGTTCAGCTCTCCCCTCAGAATCCATATATCCTGTTTCTCTCTTGCGCCCAGCCCCTTACATAATGGGGTAAGCTCTGAGAAGAGCACTCTTTCAACCCTCTTAAAATCCTTCTCTATCTTCATGCGGCTGATCTCCAAAGCCGTCGAAAGACTTCTAGGGTAAAACTTAGCCGGTCTCCCTCCTTCGCTTCCAATCCAGCCCTTCTGCTCAAGGCTTTCAAGAACCTCGTAGATCTTAGAATACGGTACATCAGCAACTTCACTAACTTGATTGGCGGTCATTCCACCGCGTTCTAGAAGAGCGAGGTAGGCGCGCATCTCGTAGTCGGTGAGCCCAAGCTTATGAAAGGCCTTCCTAAGCTTATCACCTATCGGAAGGGGCATCCTGAAGCTAGATCTAGGTCTCCTAGTATACAAGTGTTATTCCATACCCGACCTCGAGATAGCTGTAGAAAAAGAAAAATAGAGAGCTAAACTGCTAAAGAGTTACTCGAAGCTTGGGCTTTCCGGCTTCGGAGTTTTCTCTTCTTTCTTCTTGGTAGCCGCAATTACCTCATCGATTCTCAAGATCATGGCGGATGCCTCGAAAGCGCTCTTGAAAACTTGCTCCTTGACCTTTATTGGCTCGATCACCCCGGCCTTAATCATGTCCTGAACTTTTCCTGAGAATACCTCGACTCCATAGCTGTGTTGACCTTTCTCATGCTTAGCCCTTAAGTCGGTCAAGATCTCAACAGGCTCTAGGCCAGAATTCTCGGCAAGGGTCCTCGGAATCATCTCTAATGCTTCGGCGAAGGCTAACATCGCCAATTGCTCCTTACCAGGGTATTTCGGAGCCTCTCTCCTAATCGCGCTCGCCAACGCCATCTCCGCTGCCCCTCCGCCGGGGACGCATCTCAGGTCTCTGATCAAGGATATCATGTTCATTATCGCGTCGTTCAGCGCTCTCTCCGCTTCATCCAATTGTCTCTCAAGCCCAGCTCTGATCAGTATCGACACCGCTTTGGGGTTCTTACAGTCCTGTACAAACACCATCTTGTCTTCTCCGATTTTACGCTCTTCTACGGCGCCTGCCTCGCCGAGATCTTTCTCACTCAGGTCATCGAAGTTCGTTATAATCCTCGCCCCTGTCGCTTTCGCCAACTTCTCCATGTCAGAGGACTTAACCCTTCTAACCGCTAGTATTCCAGCTTTCGCTAAGAAGAACTGCGCTATATCGTCTATGCCTTTCTGGCAGAAGACAACATTCGCTCCGATCTGAGCGACCTTATCAACCATCTCCTTCAAGATTCTAGTCTCCTCGTCTAGGAACTGCTTCATCATGGTCGGGTCCCTGATCCTTATCTCGGCGCTAAACTCGGTCTTCTCTATCTCGAACGGAGCATTAATTAGCGCTATCTTAGCATTAACAATGCGTTTGGGCATCGCGGGATGAACTACCTCCTTATCGATGATTATCCCATTGACCAGCTCGCTTTCTAGAAGGCTTTTACCGACCTTCTTGATTATCTGTATGTTGTCCTTATCCGCGTAAAGCTTTCCATCCCTCTCCTCCACGACCTTGAGGACCGCGTTGATCGCCAAATCAGCTATATGATCCGTTGCGAAGCCCAAGCTTTTGCTTCCAAGAGATGTACCAACGATCCTCTTTAATGTCTCCTTATCTTCTAGCTTGATTGGCTTAGCTATCTTGCTTAGCTCTTGGAGTGCGATGTCGAGAGCCCTTCTGTATCCTGTGATGATCGTGCTCGGGTGAATCTTCTGCTCGACTAGGTCTTCAGCGCCTTTCAGTAGCTCGCCCGTGAGAACGACCGCGCTCGTGGTTCCATCTCCAACACTGGTGTCTTGAGCTTTGGCAACCTCTATCAGCATCTTCGCTGCTGGATGCTCAACATCCATCTTATCCAAGATTGTAGCACCATCATTGGTCACTATGACGTCTCCTATCGTGTCGACCAGAATCTTGTCCATGCCTTTTGGGCCCAAGGTGCTCTTAACCATCTCTGCAATAATCTTGGCGGCAGCTATGTTATTTCGCTGCGCAGCTCTCCCCCTACTCCTACTAGTTCCCTCCTTCAGAATTAGCACGGGTTGACCAGCACCTACAGCTCTGGACATGATCTCACTCCTCCTCAAACACCAGAAAACCTATGTCCAAGATGTTTGGTTACCCGAGCTAAATATAAGGATTATCAGCTCATCCTTATAAGCCGCATCAATTGCAAACTGTTCTCCTAACATGCTTCCTGAAAAATCATAAATCATCGTGAGGTAATCCGGCGGCTGAGCACTTCTTTAACGAATGATCCGAAATCGGTGGGCGTATAGTTCCAATCTTTTATCATATTCGGCTCCCAGCTGGGGTGAAATATCCAAGCCACCCATCCCGCAACTCTTCCCTCGGCATAGGCGATTAACGGCTCGCCGAAGTTCTCGCGAGTTCCCTTCAGATAAGAGCCATACTGAGGTTTCTTCTTAAAGCCCCATTCTGTTATGATCAGAGGCTTAACCTCGGCCAATCTTCCCCAATAATCCTCCCAGCTTTCCTGAGGTCTTCCGGGATACACGTGGACAGCATAGGCTATATTATCTCCTTTTATCGGCTTCTCCATCGCATCTCGTAGGTCGTAAGCCCAATCCGCGCCACCCACTATTATCACGGCATCGTCATGCTCTCTAATAACGTCTATCAGTTTCTCGGCCAAAGGCTTCCACTCATCCCAAGTTATCCAAGTAGGCTCATTGAAAATCTCATACAATACATTTGATCTATTCTTATATCGCTCCGAGATCTTTTCCCAAGCGCTGATGGCTAAGCTGAAGTTTGCGTCATAGGCGATACCCTTCCAAGGCTCCCATTCAAACCATTCATGCATCTCGGTTTCCCCGGTCTTTG
>CAZILE010000033.1:0-8652 GCA_964540045.1 uncultured Nitrososphaeria archaeon
GGTTACAGGGAAGGGCTAGCTCCCCGGCCCTACCTGCCGCCGCCCGGTAATACTCATGGCTCCGCAGATATAACTCTTCTTCATTCAAAGTTTTCTAATCCTCTACTGGGTTTGAGATGAACCTCGACAGCTCCCAGCTTTCTCAGAAGCTGAAGTGATCTCTGCGTGAACCTCGGCGCATATCCGAGGGTTCTAGCTATCTCTCTTGAGGTATGCGGGCCATTATTTTTCAGAAACAAGAGTATTCTCATGTGCCTTGGATCTATTCCCTTATCTGGGAACCTGCGAAAGCTCCACAGGTAAACCATCCCAGAGCGTCCCAAGAAGGCGCGTGAAAGTCTGTTATCAAGATTTCTCTAAGCTCAGGAAGGCTTCTACACCAAGATCATACTTCGATACTCTTTTTCCTTAAGCCGACGATTTATCTTACTCATGTATCTTTTCCCACATCCGCTTTGCGAGTTTTCCATCATATTTGTAGAGGTGGAGCTTATCCTCGGCTTCCTGCCTTCTTTCCTGATGCTCTTGAAGGAATCTCAAAACCTTGTCGGTCAGAATGAGCTTAAGCTCCCCGGTCAGGAGTTTTCCAGACCTATAGTCCTCCTCGATCTTCCTCAGCTTAGCGTCATCAGGCTCGAAGAAATAGTGGAGCCACTGAAAGGCTACATCCACTTCCGGTTTTCCACCGAGTTTTCGATGAAGCTCTAGAGTTGGCTGCCCGCCCGAATATGCTTTCCAGATCTTCTTCCTAACGGACTTCTCTTCTTCATGTAGGTAGATCGCTGATTCGGGCTGGCTGGCGCTCATCTTCCCAACGGGTCCAGTTAACGGCGGAAGGAACTTGCTATGAATCGCCGCGGCCTTGTAGAATCCCAAGCTTTCAGCGATGTCTCTTTGAATTCTCCAATAAGGGTCTTGGTCTATCGCGCATGGTATTAGGCATCTCTTCTTCTCGAAGAGGGAGGGGACTATCTGGATCGCGGGATAGAAGCTCATCCCGATGTTCGTCTGCACGTTGAATCCGAAGACTGCTCTAACCCAGCTGAAGTTTATCCTCCGAGCTACCTTCAAGGCAAGGGGATACATATTCTTAATGTACTCGGTGTCTTGGAAGATGAAGGTTCGATCCGGATCGAACCCGACGGCCGCGATGTCGAGAGCGTTTTCATGAGCCCATCTTCTCGTTTCTTCCAAGCTTAGTCCACGTTCTTCCTCCAGGAATTTCTCATCATCGGTTAGCTGGATGTATACGTTGACCTTGAACTTGTCTTGAAGCCATTTCGTAAAGTAAAATGGCAATATATGGCCTATGTGCATCGGCCCGCTCGGCCCCCTCCCCGTGTAAAGGAAAAATCCTTTACCGGCATCCCAATCATCCAGCACCTTGTCTAGATCTCGGTGGGAGAAGAAGATCCGCCGCCTCAGCAAGTGGCTTAACTCCCCTGCGATCCTGAGAAACCTTTTGAGAAGTTCTTCATCTATTGGAGAGGTTCCGAACTTCTCAATGAGTTTCTCGTAGTCTACCCTGCCCTCAACCCTCCACGGAGTAACGATGAACTCTTCTTTATCCGCTGGTTCTTCCCCACTTCGAGCATTAGGCATTTTTCGCTCAGCAGTCAAGAATCCAGCATATATATCTAAAGCGGTAACCCTTATCTCCGCCCACAAACTATTGTTCCGATGGGAGGTGGATCATGCCTAGATGCCAGATCTGCGGGAGGAAGACCGAGAATCTCTTCATGGTAGGAGGGAAGCGGGTCTGCGATCGATGTAGGTCTAGGGCGGGTCCACCGTAAAAAGGAGAGGCAGTAATCGCCATATATCTCGCTAGAGGCTTGAAGGTGGATGTGATAATGGTTGGATGAGGGGTCTCTAGATAGGCTTAGGCAGGCGGGCAGAATCGCTAGAAAGGCTAGGGCTGAAGCTTGCAGCATGATCAGAGAGGCTACGCCCCTGATCGAGATCTGCGAGGCTGTGGAAGACCTGATTAGAAGGGAGGGAGCTGAGCCGGCCTTCCCCTGTAACATCGGCATAAATGAGGTTGCCGCTCATTATACCTCTCCCCCGGGAGATAGGTCCACGATCCCTCCTAGAAGCATAGTCAAAGTGGATCTAGGAGTCTCCTTGGACGGATACATCGCCGATACGGCCACATCGGTCGCTCTGACCCCGGAGCTCGAGCCCCTATCCGAGGCAGCCGGGATAGTTCTCCGAGAGGCGATTAGGATGATGAAAGCCGGGACCCCTATCTCGAGGGTGGGCCTAACCGTGCAAGAGGCGGCGAACAGGCTGGGGTTTAAGCCGATAAGAAACCTGACAGGTCATGAGATAAAGCGTTATCAGCTTCATGCCGGGACGACTATACCTAATGTCGGTGTTCTTTGTCCTGGGCGGCTTAAGCCGGATCATGTTTATGCCGTCGAACCGTTTTTAACGACGATGAAGGGCGCCGGAGAGGTTGTTCCAGCAAGGCTTAGAACGATCTTCCAAGTTCATTCAAGTAGGCTTAAACCTAGGAGGCTGAAAGAGGAAGAGAAGCGCCTAATCCAATATCTCGTAGAAAGGTTTGATGGCCTGCCTTATACCACGCGGTGGATAGAGGATTACGAGAAGATCAAGGCTCTTCATGAGCAGCTGGTCAAACGCGGTAAAATCTACTCTTACCCGGTGTTAGTTGAGAGACTTGGCGAGCCGGTCTCTCAATCTGAGCACACGGTGATAGTATTCGAGGATGGCTGCGAGATCATAACCTGAAAGCCCTAGAACTTTTTCGGCTTCCGCTTTTCCTGCGGCGGCTCCTTAACATAGATCCCTATAATCTTCATCTTTTCTCCGCCACATTTCGGGCACTTCTCTTCAATCTCCTTAAAGATGTAGTCTCCCTCCTTGAATGGTCTCGAGTTTATCGTTGCGCAGCTCAGGCACTTGAGGTAGGTCAGGGGCCTTATGATGGGTTTCTCCCGCCCGCTTGGAAGTATTCCCATATGATCACCTTCTTCTCAGGGTCTAGCTACTTAACTTATTCCTATCCCAACAGCATTACCTATGCCTGCGACTATCACTGAGAATCCCTCCTCTATCTTGGTCTTAATCAGTTTTCTGACCTTCTCGGCCACCTCGTCCGCAGCTTTTGCGATGCTTTCCCTCATGGGAGTAATGGCCTCGCCTATGGACTGATAAATAATGAAAGCATATAATGGTAGCTTAAACTTCTTGGCAATCTCCTCTATCTTAAACTTGTCTACTCCTATTCCGCCGATCGCCGCTCCTATCCCTTCAACAACCTTCCCGGTATCCTCTCCCTCGAGCTTCAAGGCAGCATCAATCATCACTATAGCCTTAATACGATCTCCTTCGGACTCCATTATCTTCATTATCCCGTCAGCGGGCTTCCCGACAGCCCCTCCTGGTCCGGCCGCCCTCAAGATGTAAACTTTTCTGCCGTCGAGCATCACTTCATGAACTATCGTATCCTTCGCGATCCCGTAAGTCTTCTTCTCAACTCCATCTACGAGCTTAGCCACCGCGAGGACGCCCACCCCATCCCCTACCGGCTGCCCCTGCATGAACGCGTAGCAGGCTTGCCTGTAGGCTTCAGCGATCTCCATAAGCTGGGGCATGAGCATCTGGACTTGGAGAACGATGTAGATGTTCGAGGTCTTCTTTCCCAAGAGATAGTAGTGCCTGATCAGCCTGTAAAGGTAGTCTATTCCGCGGGCGACCTCAACGAGGTTCGTGATAGTCTTAACCCTCTCCTTATCAGCCTTTGAGCATAGGCTCTTGACGTTTTCCTCGAAGGTATCCTCCCAGGTGTTGACTATATGCTCAAGCTTGTAGACGATCCCATAAGGGTCCATGGACTCCGGGGTTATCGCAAAGGATAGCAGTATCTTATCCAGCTCCTCCTCCACCTTCACACCCTCCTCCGAATATTTCCGAAGAGTGTCGATGGTCTTCCTACGAACCTCTTCTCGAATCTGCTTAATGCTGTACAGCCTGCGCTCAAGATCCCTCAAAATGTAGGACAGCTGAAGCTTCTGAGAGAAGGTCGGATAAAGGATAAAAAGCATCATGAAGGCAATCCAGATCAGGCTGAGAATAGCTGATAAAAGATCCTGCTGACCGGCGAACTGCAGGAGCCTCGGCGGCTCCGCGAGCGGCTCAAGAAAGTCCACGTCCCAGCTCCCTCTCTAAATTCCTCTAAATCCCGAGTTAAATACATATGTAAGTATTGCGAAAGCCGATGGCCCTCATGCTCTTACTATTAAACTCGCGGAGAAAGAGTAAAAGCCTGCCTCCAGCAGTTCATCTATTGGGTGCCGGTCATAGGGAAAGGGGAAATACCCAGACTCGTTCCGAACCTGGAAGTCAAGCCCCTTCCCGCTCGGTGAGTAGTGGGGTGCGGGAGCCCCCGCGAAAGCCGGGTGCTGGCACCCTTTTATCTGGCCGCCGTCTTAAGATTAGCTAGTTTATGTGATGTGTTTTTAAATAAGGTTCTTAATGTTGGAGGCTTTAGTCAAGCTGGGTTGGATGGAGGAAGGGTGGCTAGCGCTGGAGGCTGCTCGATCTGCGGTAAAGGAGAGACAATCTACTTTAGACGATATTCGGGCGAGAGGCTTTGCGCTAAATGCTTCAAATCTAGCATAGTGGAGAGGGTTAGAAGGACTATAGCGAGTTATAACCTTCTAAAATATGATGACCGAATCGCCGTCGCCGTTTCAGGGGGCAAAGATAGCTTAAGCCTGTTAAAAATTCTTTACATGATCGAACAAGACTTCCCGCACTCAAAGCTCTTCGCGGTCACGATAGACGAGGGGATAGAAGGATATAGAACTGAATGTCTCAGCATAGCTAGAAGCTTCTCCTCAACCCTCGGCGTACCATTTCTCAGCTTAGGCTTTAAGGAGCTTTTCGGATTCACGTTAAGCGAGGTTGTCGAGTCCGGCGTCCTGGAGAAGCTTGGGATACATCCGTGCACTGTCTGCGGGATCTTCAGGAGGAAAGCTCTCGTGATTGCGGCTAGAAAGGTCGGAGCTACCGTTATAGCGACAGCTCACACGCTAGATGACGTCGTTCAAACCTATCTCTTAAACCTCCTGAAGGGCGAGGGGAATATTCGGCCGATTGGCTTAAGGAGAGAGGGCGGCCCCGCAATTCCGAGGATAGCTCCCTTCAGGCTAATTCCTCAGCGGGAGATCGCGCTTTACGCCTACTTAGAGAAGATACCATTTCAGGTTAGGACATGTCCATATACTTATACATCGATGAGGGATAGGGTTAGAAGCTTTCTGAACTGGTATGCGGCGAACAAGCCTGAGGCGCTCTTCTCTTTTCTGAGAAATTTTGAGAAGTTTATAGGAGATGTCGAGCAGCAGGCTGAAGAGAACCTATGCGAGATCTGCGGGGAGCCTTCGAGCAGGAAGATATGCAGGGCTTGCGAGCTAGAGCGGCTGATAAAGGGATCATTGAGGGTTTGAGGCGATTAGAGCTGAAGAAGGCCGAAGGTCTTGAGGGTGAATCCGATATTCAGGGCTATTAAGGATATGGAGAAGGCCGTCAGAGCCAGATTTAGACCCTTTAAGATCATCTTGCTTCTGATGATCCTCTCGAGCAGCGCGTTCGCGAGCAGGCTTCCATCCAGGAAGTGTATTGGAAGCATGTTGAATATCGCGACGTTCAACCCTAAAAGCTGAATCCAAAAGAACAGCCTATAGATATTATATTCCAAGAGAGGGTCTCCGAGCCTGAGTTTCATTGGAAAATAATACGCGATATGAGTTACCCCGAGCTCCCTCAAGATCTGGCTTAGAGGCATGTTTAGGGGCTTCTCGAGCTCATAGATCAGATCTCCTCTACTCGTCTTAACTACGAGCACTTGGGATGCCGAGATATTCTGAGCTAGCGTCGTCCGATTAACCGGTATACCGTTCACGCCGAAGATCACGTCGTTCTCCATCAACCTGCTTCCGCTCACGGTCCCGGTCACGACGACCCCTGCCTCAACAGGAGAGAACATGCTCAACATCAGGAATACTGCGAGCAACCCGACCATGAGGTTCGCGAAGCTTCCTCCAGCAGCTACTCTCGCCCTAGTTCTGCTAGGAGCTCTCATAAACTCTTCCTCATCGGGTTCCACAAACCCTCCAGGGAAAACATAGAAAAGAAATAATCCTGTGGACTTCAGCCTAAGTCCTTCAAGCCTTGCTATTAGCCCATGCATTCCTTCATGAGTTATTAATACTATTCCCAGCGCGAGAAGCATATACGGTAAGTGCTCAAACCTTATAGTAACTCCGATCACGAGCGGGATCACAATGTTCTGGGGGCCGACCGCTGCGGGAGCGAAGAGATATGTTCCAAGGTTCTTCGTTAGGATGTAAATCGCGAAGCTCATCATTCCGAACCCCATAGCTATCCCGAGATCTGATAGAACTTTGATGAGGGACGGAATCGCCGAGGCGATTTTATCGAATATCGGTAAAGCTCGTTCGGACTTTAAAATAAATCCAAGCGGATAAAGCTTCACGCCGCGCGGGCTCCATTTCAAAACAAATCTGAGAATCAGGTAGACACTGATCCAGACAACTGCGAGTATTACCAGCGGATGACCTATCAGCTCCACCAATCCAGAGAGTCCAGGAAATCTAAGAATATTAGGTTAGCTTAAGCTATTCGAAGTCAACTCGGTCTCCTCGGAAAACTTTTTGAGAAAGAAGACATAAACAAATCTTGAAATTTCTCCTAAAGAACCTAATTATTAGTGGGAGTGTGTTGACCATGGTTGAAAATGCTTCCCAAGATTGGGAGGAGAAAAGGAAGAACGTTGTTCAGATACTCGAGTCAATAGCTAATGATATATCAACTCCAAGAAATATCAGGAGGGTCGCGAAAGAGGCTGCAGATGCGCTTTTCGATGAGAAATATAAGCCGGCTGTTAGAGCGGCAAACGCGATCGAAATGATAGAAGAGATAATGAATGATCCAAACCTCCCGGTCTTCACACGAACCCAGCTTTGGATGGCCATATCCATCCTTGAGCAGATAAGATCAGCTCCAGAGTAACTCTCAGATAATCTTAGAGTAAAACCTCGAGGTTTGAAGCCCGGCTCCGGATTTCAAAGAAATTAAATCTCGCGAGATAGCCGGCTACTTGGAATGGGCGGCGAACGAAGTAAGAGGAAGCGAGTGAAGTTCGAGATAATGGATGATAACGGCGACAAGTTGACCCTAATATTCGAGGGTAGGCTGAGTAGGGAGAAGCTCATCCAGATAGCCGATTTAATGGAACTGTACGGAGGTTTGACCGAGCAGGAGCACGTAGAAGAGGAGTATCTCGAGAACAGTAAGCTGGGTAAACTGACGAGGATTTTGGCGAAATACTTCCCCTTCGGCTACTTCAACTCGAGAGATGTGGTGGAAGCCTATATGACGGAGTATAGGGAGCCTATCACCCTCAGCACGGCCTCAACCTATCTAGCGAGGCTCGCGGAAAGAGGATATTTGGAAAAAGCTAAGTCGGGGAATCAGGTCAGATATAGGCTCGCTCAGCCCAGGGTGGCGGGGCGAGATGATATTCCCATGAGAATGCGTGGGTATGACTTAAGTTCCGTCCCTTAGAAATTATGATAATCCTCAAAGTCTACGAATCTGTATAACATCTGGGAGGCTTGTATGAGAAGATCCGTTCTCAGCTTTCTCGAGAAATCTGGCGTCCAGCTGCCGGAAAAAGAAGTTTTGAAATCTTTACTAAGCCTCTCTTTCCTGACTGAAACTCAGCTTGAAGTTCTTTTAATTGAGCTCAGCTCAGCGAACCTCGGGAGGAGGCTTACTTTTGAGGAAAAGGCGGGGATCCGGGGAGTGAGTAAAGGAGCTTACGCTAGAACCCTTAGGCAGGCGATAGAAAATATCAAGCGAAGCGTATATACGATATTCCTCTTGAGATATCTCGGCGTTCTCGGTGAGGAATCAGTCTCAGTAATCTTAGAGGCGGCTGATCTCCTGAAAAAGGGGATGGTGGAGGAATCCATGAGGTTGATAAGCGACGTGATGCCACGTGATATCACAGACTAGGAGGCGGAAAATGAATCAGTTTTTCCTTCTAACAATGATCTTCACGGCCCTATTCCTAACCCAAACCCTGATCTTTACTTATCTCTTAATCAGGCTAAGAAAGGCCGTGAGAGAGCAAGCCGATGTTGTGATCCTAGAGGAGCGCGAGGAAGAGGTCGGTGTGATCACGGAAACTGAGCTTAGAATAATGAACGAGATCGAGTCGAGTGGATTGCTTAGCGCCAGGGAGCTTAGCAGAAGGCTTGGGCTTAGTAGGGAGCATGTAGCGAGAACTCTCAAGAGGCTCGTTGAGGAAGGACTGCTTATCAGAGAAGGAAAGCCCTATAAATACAAGCTCACAGATCTCGGCAGAAAGGCTCTGAGATCACGTGATATCACAAGCAATTGACCAAATTTTCATTAGAATCTTTGGACGTATAGTAAGATGGCTGTGATGAAACACAGGGATCCAGACCTGTGAAGAAACCTGGGGTAACTGAGCCTCATTCACTCAAAATGGTTTTCTGCGAAATTTCGGCCGATTTAAAGGCTTTTTAAGTAGGCTTGCCTTCTAGAAGCTGAGATGGGTAAGCGTAAGATCGT